>JAPOKD010000638.1 GCA_029977825.1 Planctomycetota bacterium
CCCATCACGATCAGTCGAATCACGGGGCTCAACAGCCGCCTGCAACAACTCAAGGACGCCGCAGTAACGTTGAAGGCAGCAGCACTTTCAACCACCGCACAAGCCGGTGATGGCACGGTCGCTGCTACACTTCGAGACGAAACGCGACTCATCGAAAATGTGATCGCAGGCCTTCCCCAAGAGGCGGACTTCCCACTGCTCTACCGGATAAAGAGTTGCGAAGCGTTACTAGCCAATCACAGCAAACCAGCCGGCTTCTCCAACCAATCGTCCGTCGCAAACGAAGTTTGGCTGACATTGGCAAAGGGCATACGGTCGGTACCGACTCGAATCCATCTTCCTAAGAACACCAACGATCCGGCGCCCGTGCTATTCGTTTTCCATGGAGCCGGTGGCAGCGAGAATATGTTTTTTGAAACCTATGGAGCCGGAAGAGTTGTCGATGAAGCAGTGAGACGCGACTGGATTGTGATCTCTCCCCGACAGGGTTTATTCGGTTTAACGCTCGACACCAATCAGATGCTAGACGCTCTCGAAACGCTCGTGCCGTTGGACCGCAAACGAATTATGCTGCTAGGCCATTCCATGGGAGCATCGCAAGTGATCAAGCAAGTACGAAAGAATCCAGCCGTACCGATCGCAGCAATTGCATTGGGCGGAGGCGGTCGCCTGCCCAGCAGCGATGCCAAACGTAGCCAGCAAATCGCATGGTATGTGGGAGCTGGTGATCAGGATTTTGGCCTCGCGGCAGCGCAGCAACTGAATCAAAGCCTAGCAGCGTCCGAAGTTAAAACCCGCTTCAAGGTGTACGCGAACGTTGAACATCTGGTGGTGGTCCAAGCTGCCATCGATGATGCCTTTGAGTTCCTTGATGAAGTGCTTCGCAAACTTCCTTATCCTTCAGACAACAATACTCTGACTTCACCCTGACCTTGAGTCTCGTAAAGCGGTTGCTCACGTCGCATCCAGACTCGGTGGCGGAAACTGAGGATTGACTGACCTGCGCACTGAAGTCGACGAAAGGCTGCAATCAAAAAAACAGAACAGCCTGGTTGCAACCAACCACGCCCGTCTTGACAACCTTTTTGCTATGCTTGATGCGGTCTCCATTCTCGCCAGATCCCTCTTTGCTCACCTACATTCATGAATCGCCTGCTACCTTTTCTACTTTTCGTTGCGGGCAACCTCACCAGTTGGCCCACTTTTGCTCAGACGCGGCGTGCCGACTTCACCCTGCCCCCTGGGTTCGTAGCCGAAGAAATCTATGAAGTCCCCAATTCCGAGCAGGGCTCATGGATTTGCCTGACCGTCGATGACCGTGGGCGTCTGATTGCATCCGACCAAAAGGGAGCGTTGTATCGCTTGGCCCTTCCCGAATCCGGAAGTGGAGATTCCCCCAGCATCGAAAAGATTGATCTCGATATCGGCATGGCGATGGGACTGTTGTACCTGCCCGATGGCCTGTACGTGATGGTCAACGGCAAGTCGGCCCAAGGCCCGGGCTTGTATCGTGTTCGAGATACAGATCAGGACGACGAGTTCGATTCAATCGAATTGTTGCGTGGGATCGATCCACCGGGAAACCCGGGAGCAGGACATGGAAACCATGCGATAGTCCCAAGCCCCGACGGCAAGTCGCTGTACGTGGTCTGTGGCAACATGGCAGGTAAACCTGCAGGTGGATTTGACAGTAGCCGTGTGCCACAAACCTGGGACGAGGATCAATTGTTGCCGCGAATGTCAGACAGCAGAGGTCATGCCGCCAATACCATGGCACCCGGCGGCTGGATCGCCAAAACCGACCTTGATGGCAAGCACTGGGAATTGATTTGCATCGGCTTCAGAAATGTCTACGACGCAGCTTTCAATCGCGAGGGCGACTTGTTCACTTACGATGCCGATATGGAATTTGATCTGGGCACGCCCTGGTATCGTCCAACCCGGATCTGTCACGTGACCAGCGGTGGCGAGTTTGGATGGCGCAACGGTTCCGGAAAGTGGCCCGCCTACTACCCCGACAGCCTGCCCTCGGTGATCGATATCGGACTCGGTTCCCCAACCGGAGTAACATTTGGATACGACACAAACTTTCCCGCACCCTATCGTGACGCATTTTTCTTTTGTGATTGGAGCTACGGCCGCATTTACACTGCCAATCTGGTGCGAAGCGGAGCGACCTACTCCGGTAACCATCAATTGTTTGCCAGTTTCGCGCCGTTGCCGGTCGTGGATATCGTTGTCCATCCTCTCGACCATTCACTGTATCTCGTGACTGGCGGTCGCGGTGTTCAATCGCACATCTACCGGATTCGCTATGACGCTGATAGCAACAACCAGCGAAAAACGAGCGTTGCTTCGACAGAATCAGCCCCGTCTGCCGATAGGCTGCATTCGCTGCGTCGCTCGCTTGAAGAATTGCATCAACCACTGGAAATTAATCAAGTTGATCAGATCTGGCCTCACTTAAAGCACCAGGATCGCAACCTCCGATTCGCCGCGCGTGTTGCCCTGGAACACCAACCTGCTGCCCATTGGCAAGATCGCCTCTCTGCTGAGACCAATCCACAAACAATCGTCGAGGCAACCATCGCTTTGGCACGATGCACCGAAAATCGTGGTCAACCATTGCTGCGAAAACTGGAGCAACTGAAACTTGAGGATTTGGATCGAAGGCTTCAGCTTGATCTACTCCGTGCCTACGCTCTTGTTTTCATTCGGCACGGTAACCCAACTGCAATGCAAGCCTCCCAACTCGGACGGCAATGTCTGGCGCTTTTTCCCACCCATCACTCACCTCTGGACCGCGAACTCTGTCGCATGTTGGCATTCCTTCGCACAGAGGGATCGATTGAACCGATGTTAAAGGCACTTGAAATGGCTGATGCTGCCGATGATCAGATGCACATCGCATTGATGTTGCGAGGTTTCGATCAGGGCTGGTCGCTCGACCAGCGGAGGCGATACTTCCGATGGTTTGGTCGAGCCAATGAGCTGGCTGGCGGCCGAACCAACGGAGAGTTCGCGCGTCAAATCCGAAAGGAAGCTGAGGCAGGTTTGAATGCCGAAGAACAAGCAGAACTCGAGCCATTACTCAACAAACTGAACGAACCAAAGCCGCAAGCTGCGACTACCCCATCACGCCCACTCGTGAAACAGTGGACCGTGAGTGAGTTGCTGCCGGATCGTGATTCCAGTTGGCCAACGATCCGCGCAGCAATGCGGGAACCCAATCAGGGGGAGCACATGTTTGCCGTGGCGATGTGCAATCGATGCCATCAGGTAGGCAAGCAAGGAGGCCGTGTTGGCCCCAACCTGTCAGGCGCCACCCGTCGATTCAGTCCCTACGATCTGCTGGAAGCTATCCTTGAACCCAACAAGACGATCCCGCACGAATTCCAGGCAGTCAAGATCGTAACCGACGACGGAAAAGTGGTTGTGGGCCAGGTTGTGAACTATGGCGGTGGCGGGATGTCGGTGCGGACCAACCAAATGGAACCCTGGAAGTTGACCAAAATCGAAGAAGACAAAATCGAACAGATCAGTCCCTCGACCACATCACTGATGCCGGCAGGTCTTCTCGACACACTGAGCAAACAGGAAATCTTTGACCTGCTTGGATGGCTCGCGGAGCAATAAGCCGATCCATTTTTCTGACCCATACTGCTTGCAAACCAACCGGCTGACAGGTTGGTGTACACTGCGATTTCCCACTGGCACATCGTGGCCTGCTGCTAGACAGATTGCCCGGGATATGCAACTTCAAGGCGTTCAACCCTCTTGCCACATCTACCTGTCGAGTTTGCACGCTTTATGAAGCTCGTCAGCAGCCTTCTGAAACGACACCGCAAGATCTCCTTGCGCAGCACTGACACCCTTTGTGTTCCATTTTTTCAGAATCTCTCCGAAGTTTTTCATTGCTTCCTCGACTTCGGGGCTTTCGACGATTACCAGATCTCCCCAATACAACTCCCAGAACTCCG
>JAPOKD010000914.1 GCA_029977825.1 Planctomycetota bacterium
ATGCAGATGCTAAATGACAATGCTTTTGCGCAAATGAATCGTTTGCGTACGGAACTTGAGAAAGTATTCGGTGCAGATCTGAAAAACTGCGGATCAGCGCAGTTTCATCCAAAAGTGAATATTTGGGATGACGCTGACAGTTTTCAGCTTGAAGCTGAATTGCCGGGAGTAGAGCTGCAGGACGTAGAAATCTTCGTTCGTGAAGGCGATCAGCTTTCGCTCAAAGGAGAGCGAAAACAACGTGATGTGGAACCTAAAGAATGGATCCGTAACGAGCGTCTTAAGGGAAAGTTCCTGCGGACTTTTAAGCTTCCATGCAGTGTTGATGTCGAGGCTGTGAATGCGAACATGAAGAACGGATTATTGAGGATTCGTCTTCCAAAAGCTGCTTCGCATCAACCGCGAAAGATAGAGATTGGGACCGGCGAGTAAGCAGGTTGTTAGGGTCGTTACAGTTTCACTTTTTTGCAGGAAGAAACCATGAGTAAGTCAGCCTTGTATGAACAGGAATGTCAGCGTTCAGATTTGCGACGAATGGATCAGCGAGCAGAGGTAGCCCTGTTCGACTGTTGGGAAACAGAGAAGGAGATCGTGCTAGCGGGTGATTTCCCCGGGATGAAGCCGCAGGACATCGAGATTGAGTTTCATGATCAGGTGTTGTCCATCAGAAGCGCAAGGGCAGGGGGCAGCGCCGATGGAAAAATGCTCAGAAGGGAATTCGAGCCAGGTACGCGGGAGCGCTCGTTTCGCATGAACGAGGACATCAACGCTGATGGGATCAAAGCATCGTTTGAAAACGGAGTGTTGACAGTTGTTTTGCCAATTGTGCAACCTGTCGCCCCGCGGCAGATTCCTGTTTCAACTTGCTAAGCGGTGGAATTCCTGTTTGGATCCCGATAGCGATACCGCTGGCGGTCAATTAGGAAAAAGCAGGTCAAACCAATTCTGGTATCTGCTTTTTCCCTTTACCGCCCTTGGTTGCGGTTGTGATTTTCAGTGGGTATGGCAATCAGGTTCGCAGGTCGTGCAAAAAAAGTCTGGCCCGATGTTCGTAACGCACTAGACGCACAAGTTGAATTAACAAGTTGCACAGGAAAGTGGGAACCACCTCGTTGGAAACCACGTGTAAAAAGCATCGTTCGAGCACATTACCTGCATTACCATTCGATCTTGAATCGAAGCCCGTCGTAGGCAAGTTCGATGTCTGGAGGCAGTGAGGCATTGGTCTCGTCGTGTTCCAGGTCATGGCAGATGTGCGTCAGGAAAGTTCTTTGCGGTTGGATCCGCTTAGCAACCTCGCAGGCTTCATTGACACTGAAGTGCGTGGGATGTTTTTTCCATCTCAAGGCATCGATGACAAGTGTCTCGACACCAGCGAGAATATTCAGTGATGAATCGGGTATGAAATTGGTGTCGGTACAATACGCAAAATTGCCGATTCGAAATCCCAGCACGTCAAAATGAGGACCGTGGGACAGTCGTAACGGTTGAAACTCGACATCGAGCACGGTGAAGGGATCAGTGTCATTGATGGTTTCGAACTCGAGTTGTGGCGTTGCACCGGGGTGAGTGGGCTCCCGTTTGCTGAATGCATAGTCGTAAGACTTCCGGATGCGGGCTTCCACGCTATCCTCACAGAACAGGGGTACAGGAGCACCGAGCCGGAATGGAAATAGGCGAAGATCATCGAGCCCGAATAAGTGATCTGCGTGCTCGTGTGTGTAAACAACAGCATGGACCAGTGGAATTTTTTCCCGTAGCAGTTGAGTCCTCATGTCGGGGGCGGTGTCAATGAGGATGGTTCCCTCTTCAGTCTGGATGGCGAGGGAGCAGCGAGTGCGGTTGTTTTTTGGGTTCTCACTGGTGCACACCGCACAGTCGCAGCCGAGCGCGGGGACGCCTACGCTGGTTCCGGTTCCTAGCAGGGTGACCTCGGCAGATTTGGCACTCATGTGATTCATTGAAGTGGTGTGAGGAGGCCGGTCGGATCAGCTCCGACGCCCGCAATGGCTGGTTTTGTTGCGCGATTTCACCTTTTTGCCTGACTTGCACGGGTTCTCGGGCGCTGCAAATTCTCTTGGTGGTCCAATAGTTTGCGGGATTAGCGTCGCTGCTGGAAGAAGGGGTGATTTTACTGGTTCAACGCCCCTTGGCTGAAACACCCTGATTCTGCGATACTCTGCACCTTGGGCAACGAGCCCGTCCCCTCCAACCGTAATTTGAAGGCATGATCGGCCCGGTAGAACGGTGCCTGATGGCGATCATACCACTTTGCATATCAAGTCCCGGCTCAGCATTGTTGCTGACAGCATGGCAGGACGCCTGGTTGGTGTCCACGCGAGTGTCTTATCCGATATGGGTAGCCTCGCTCTGCTTCGGGGTAACGCCATTACAAATTCAGAAAGATAAGTTAGATGTTGAAGAATTTTTCACCTGCAGCGTTGGGAATCAATGGTCGGCAAAGCGAACTGATTGAACTCGCTTTGACCTACGGTTTCACCGGTATGGACGTGGATATGCACGAGATGCTTCGGCGTGCGCAACGCACGAATGTTGAAGATGCTGCAAAGTATCTCGAGGCTGCCAAGATTGAGGTCGGCGGTTTTGAGTTAGGGATTGATCTGGATGCTGATGAGGATGCATTCACCAGC
>JAPOKD010000720.1 GCA_029977825.1 Planctomycetota bacterium
CGGATGCTACTTGCGCCGGAGACATTCGCGTCGATCGATGGAACTTCATCTGGCGGCGGGGGCGGGGTCGTGCCAAGAATATTCTCAAGTATCCACGTACCCCGTGTAACAGGTGAAGTATCAACCCCATTTGCGCTCACTGTTAGCACGCTTGCCATCCCAAGCAACCCACCACGCTTCTTGTTTTCTCGAAGATCCACCCACTGAAAACCATCAGATTGACGAATTGTGTCAAGAATTGGCAGTTGGTAGAGCTTGGCCAATGGCTTATCCACAAAAGTGTAGTCCGCGTCAAGGAACTCCATTATTGACCCGTTGCGGGCCAGAATGTCCTCAAAGAACAGTTGCGTCTCGCGTTTCATTGAACGAGGCAGGTTCTCGGCATAGAAGGCGTTCGCGGTTTTTCGGGGAGGCGGCTGGTTTCCCAGTTCGCGTAAATTTAACCAGCTATCAAGAAACCCCGTAACAAACCCCGCAGACCGTGGGTCAGCCAGCAACCTTTCAATCTGTGCTGTTAGCTGGTCTCGCGTCTCCAGTCGCTGCTCAGAGGCGATTTCAAAAAGGTCATTGTCAGGAGGCGCAGCCCACAACGCGTAGGAAAGACGCGCTGCCAAGTCGTGCGAACGCAGTTTGCTTTCGTGCTCCTGTGTGATTTCACTCAAGTATAGAAACGACGGTGAACAGAGAATCATTTTAACCGTCGCCAACGCGGCTTCTCTGGGTGCCATCTTCTGACTTATTAGCGTCTGGTAAAAATCTTCAATGCGCTCGTCGTCGGTCTTTCCAAGAGGTCGTCGGAAAGCCTTTTCTGCAAAAGTTTTAAGCTGGGATGTTGCAACATCGGCGTCGAAACCGGACGGCCCAAATACGGCATGTTCTTCCCTGCTCACTCCGGCTTCTGGCAAAGGTCCCCGGATTTTAACCTCACCTATCCGGAGATGCGGAAGTGCCCCCTCGCGCAACAAGGTTGCCCTGCTTACACCCTGTTTTGGATTTTTAAACTCATGCTCGTAACGTCGGTTGACCTCAATTACAGATGCCCGCGATTCATACGGACCGTTGGGAAAAATAAAACGCGGAGTTTGGCCCGCTTCGAGCCAAACGACAAATGTCAGCCACTCTGGTTGATGATCCGGAACTGTTGCGGTGGCAAGAAGTGGTTCTACCGCCTGGGGGTAGTGAATATGACCCTTGGTAATATCGCCGGGGACAACGCCGATCTGAAACGGTTCCGAAAAGTCAATCCGAAAGATCTTCGGATCATAATGTGTATCGCGATGCATGGCTTGCACGTGACACTGAATTTCGTAGAGTCCAGAGACGGGAACCCCTTTTAGAAAATCTTCGATATGTCCATAGCCGCCTTGCCTCGTATCTGTGTTGGGCTGCTCGTAGAGACACAAAAATTCATTATTGAAGACACTTCGATGAGATCCAGCCAACTCTTCATATTGCTGGAAGTTATCGGTGAAGTGCCACGTTTGCTCAGGGGTTTTGGGTTTCCCAAGCCGCAGATCAACCAGTCGTGATGCTGCCTGGAAATACTCATCGAGCAGGAACCCGGAGGTGACCAATGTGTCTCCAATTGTATCGAAATGTTTGCTCGTACCGTCCTTGGGAAAAGTCGCGGTCAGTCCCAGCGTGTCGACTCGGCGGTTAAAGAGAGTTGCAAGCGTATTCTCGTACTCACGATTCGAAAGCCTGCGCATTACCGTACGGCCTCCAGTTGACTGGAAAGCTTCCCGCGCATTGGCAATTCCCGACCGCAGCGTCTTCAGAATGCTGATCCTTTGGTCATCAGAGGGTTGCGTAGCGTCAGGTGGTGGCATGAGCTTGAGTGTGATCTGGTCAATGATCTCATCAGCCGTCACAAGGTCCTCGACAGATTGGATTGGCAGGCTGAAGTCATCGAAAGACCGCTCACCTTCCTCTGCACCATCCCCATGGCAATCAGCACAAAACTGCTTCAGGAATACCGTACTTTCCGAGGCAGACAACGAGTCATTGCCAGCCGCTTCACTTGCGACAGCCACACCCGCAGTACAACAAGTGACCAGAACTAGACTCACCAGCAAAACACGCAGCGGGGCGTTGCCAAAGCGAAAGTAAACTTCGCTGCTTGATAGTGAAGCCACGGTCACGAATAGGATCCAGTACTGGTGCCAAACGCGTCTGTTTCAACACCACTTCTTTGTGCAATGTCGACAAACAGATTGCTCAGCGGAACTTTATTGACCCCGGTGGCTGCAGCTCTCTTGAACTCACCAGTCTCGTACCCACCGCCAGCGAGGATAATTGGGAGGTCGGTGTTGGTATGTGAGCTTCCGTTACCCATGCCACTTCCGAACAACACAGCGGTCGTATCAAGGACTGAGCCCTGCTCTGATTTCATCTCAGAGAGTCTGGAAAGAAATTTCGCGAACTGTTCCAGCTGATAGGTTTCCAGGGTGATCAGGTTTGTAATGACTTCTTCATCATTGCCGTGGTGTGACATGCTGTGGTACGACTTGTTGATACCCAGGTTCTGCGGCAGGAAACTGCCACCAATTTCGAGTGTTGCCACACGTGTTGAATCCGTCTGCAAAGCGAGCGCGATGAGCTCGTAAAGCATCGGAAGATCATCAACCGTGTTGGTATCGGCCGGCTTGTCAAACGGCGCCTCAGGTTTCTGTTTATCCGTCCAGAGTTTGCGAGATTCAAGTTTTTTCTCAACGTCGCGGATAGAGCTCAGGTACTCGTCCAGTTTATTGCGGTCCTCGGTGTTCACCCTTTTTGACAAGGCAGCAGCTTCGCCGCTAACGGAATCCAAAATTGACGTCTGTAATTGCGTCTCCCGAATTTTTCTTGCTTGCTCTGCGGCGTTGTCACTCACAAATAACCTGTCAAACAATTCCGCTGGACCCGTGATGGGTGGTACCCGCACGCCTGAACGCGTCCACGATAACTGGCATCCACCGTGTATTCCGCCCTCCGAACCAACAGTCAAGGAAGGGAATCGTGTATCACCACCAATCCTGTCCGCGAGATACTGATCCAGCGTAATGTTTCCATCATGGCGATCCCTTGATTCGTGATGCAGAACCCCAGAAAGGAACGTATGAACGGCAAAATGTCCGCCCCGGAGGCCATGGTCAAGTCCGCGGTAAACCGTGAATCGTTCACGCTGTGCTTGCAAAGGTTTTAGCAGGGTCGTTTCTTCGTATTCTTTCCCAACTGATTCTGGGAAGAAATGCTTTTGCTGAAACCCCAGCAAGTTTCCAACAGCAACAAATCGACGCGGTTGACTATCGTCTGATGCGGATGTTGTTTTTGTGTCGGCTGCTGGTTCCCCACTCGTAGCTAACGACGCGAGGGAGGGAAGCAGTAATGAGCCAGTGACCGACCGCAGAACGAATTGCCGGCGGTGGAATGCTGTAGATTTTTTCATGCCCTATTTTAACCCGCTCGGCTAGCCTTTCCAACGCCAACCCGACTGCGGGCAGTCTGAGAACAGCCCTGCACCAGAAGACGCCATGAACGCTGCGAAAACAAGCCAAATGTCCACAAAATACGGGGTTTCTGCCTCAACACGTGCTGAATCAGCTCAATGACCCGGCGTTA
>JAPOKD010000082.1 GCA_029977825.1 Planctomycetota bacterium
CATTGCCTCAATGGCTCATGGATTGGAAGTGCGACAACCGCTCCTCGACCACCGCATCGTTGAGTTTGCAGCCTCACTGCCAGTCAATTTGAAATTCCGTGGAAAGCGAGGCAAGCTGATTCGGCAAGACGTCTTTGGATTAATGATTCCCAAAGCAAATTTCACACGAAAGAAAATGGGCTTCGGGATACCGATCGCCAACTGGTTTCGCGATGAGCTCAAGCCTATGGTCCATGACACGCTGCTAGCGGAAGATGCAAAGATCAGTCCGTACCTTCGGCAGGACTCCATTGCACAACTTGTTCGGGCCCATGAGAGCAACGAGCAAAACCATGGATACAGGCTTTGGAACCTTCTGATTCTGGAAAAGTGGCTCCGCGAATGGACGTAACACAGACTGTTACTCAGACAGATTCGCTAGCTAAACCCGCTTTTTGTTGCCGCCTACGAATTGCAGCGCCAAAGACAGCGGAACTGACCACTAAAGTGATGAATCCACCCACTGTTGCGACTCCCAATGTCGCCATTCGCTGGGTTACTTCGATGTTCTTCCATGCATCCAGCATGGCATCACGCTCCGACTGAGTAATCTGGATTTCGACAGCATCCTCGTAGTGTGTCGTTCCTCCAACCTTCAACTCACCGGAATATCGCCGTAATGTTAGCTCCTGATCGAATCGTTCGTCGCTGACCTGATAAAAACCGGCACTCCCAAATGTTCCCACCACACTTTCGATGAAAGTTGCAAAAGCTGCCTGACGCATCAATCTTAATTCCTGCTGACTTTCTTCTCGCGTTTCGCATGGCCCTGACACCACAACAAACGTCGTCACGTTATCACTTTGCTGTACTGGGTTACCAAGCCACTCTGGACGATTCTCCGGATAAACCACATGGTCAAGTGGCGGAACGGACAACTCTTTGGAGTCTTGTTCTACCTCGACTAACTGATCATTAGCCTTATCATCCTGAAGCTTGCCAGCCTGCTCATCTGCTACTGAAAGTCCAGTTGAGCCCCCGATAAGAACGAGTACTGCAAACATAATTCGCATTATTCGATGATCATGCATTTTTGCTTCCTCCTGCCGCAGCGGCGACGATGCTTCCTTGGAGTGGCTGATCTTGAGGGCTGCCCTGTCGAATCGCCTTACGATTAACCCATGGTGCTGATAGCTGAACAGCCATCGCTATTCCGCCAGCTGCCATGATCCCGATCCCAGCGGGAATCGGGATGACCTGATGCACTGCCCAACCGGCAAAAACAGCAACTGCCACTGACCACAAACTGAGGCGTTTTCGACGTAAAGGATCGACAGGTTTCCACCAACGCAAGATCGCAAACAGTAAAGCAAAATGCGTCACAAACGCGGATACCGTTGGGTTTCCGTCTGGATACAGGCTTGGCGAAAGACTGGTTGCATCCACATCCCGAACCAGCGTTCCATCCAGCGGGACCATCAAAAATTCACCCGTCACAAAGGTAAGATAGCCGACCGCGGCCCCGAGGCCCGCCAACGCCAGTCGCCGTGTCAGAGGCTCGCCATCGTCACACTCCCACAATTTACCCAAACTCAAAATCGCGAAGGTTGCACTCAACACAATGATCGCCAACCAAGCGTAGGTGGCAAACGACTGGGTAGCCATCGGTCCGCTGTAAAATTCCATCCCTCCTGCCGCGCATGTTAGCCCGATGGTTGACAACATTGCAGCAATCCAGGAGGTATTCAACTCAGCCAACCGATTTAAACGCGGCTTGGCCCTCAATTCATTTCGAATACTGCTAGCCCAAGCGACAGGGGAAACAACCTTGCGTTGCGGAGTATGCTGCGGAGCATACTGAAGCGCAAGGCGTTGTGCCTCGGCGTATTTTGGCTGACGCCTCGCTTGCACCGTCATCTTCCAGATGACGTAATAGGGAACGTAAACACACGCGACCAAACTCAGCAATGGCGCCAACCACCCAACATTCACGAAGATGATAAGCCCAACGATTAACCCGAGGCCAACCTTTTCAAACGGCCCTGACAAGCGACCATCGCCACTGAACCAGTGACTAAAATCGTGCCAACTTGTCTGCACAGCTCTGGCAACCGGCTCATCAAAGAGATCTCTCCGGCGATTGGCTTCAGGGTTGCTTCCTGTACCAGCTGGAACTGCAACCAACACTGCATCAATGGGCTCTGATTCAGATGGTAATTCTTTAGAAACGGCACCCAAAGCTGAAACTCCATTCGTGGATTCAGAACCTTGCTGCGAGCAAGATTCACGTCCAGTGATTTGAAGTGAAGCCAGCATATCCGCAACGGAGGAAAATCTTTTGTTTGGATCTTTTTCCAGACATCGCGCGATTGTTGTACGGTACGGTTCGTTGATACCGCTGAGATCTGGGATTGCAGTCAAATGCTTGACGATAATCTCATGACAACTCTCACCATCAAACGGAACTCGGCCAGTCAACAATTCAAATAGCAAAACACCCAGAGCATAAATGTCTATTTCGCGACCATACTCGCCCCGACCTATTTCGGGTGCCATGTAATGAAAGGTGCCAACACTCTCCGTGTGACCACCACGGTGAGAGGTAGAGATGAACTTACTGAGCCCGTAATCCCCAACCTTAACCTGGCCTAGGTCATCAAAAATATTACCCGGCTTAAGATCCCGATGCACGAGACCTGCACAATGCAAATGGTGGACACCAGCTCCTATCCCCTGTATCCAGCGATTGGCCTCAGGCAACGTCAAGCCTTCCGGAGACTCGTCAAGAATTTGCCGCAGATTAAGCCCGGCCACATATTCCATGACGACCCACGACTCATCCTTTTCGTCACGGCAAATGTCAAATAACGCAACCAGATTAGGATGTTTCAGATTCAAACATTGAGAAACACCACGCAGCTCAATTTCCAGATTGCGTTGAATTCGTTTGAGCGCGACCTCCTTGCCAGCATCACTAAGGGCAAAGTAAACCTCACCAAACCCACCCATGCCTACTCCACGACAAATCGTATAAGGCGGCAGCGGTGTCGATCCGGGTGAGTACGTAAATGTCATCGATCGAGTCGTTGAATCACTAGCCTGCGTTTCCCCGAGCCAAACTTCATCATGATCAGTTTGGTGCGAGAGTTCTGATTCATGGAAATCAAGACTTCCATCACCAAAGTCCAGATCACCTTTTAAAGTCTTATCGACCGCCTGACTTTCCGATGCGGGCGGGGACTCGGGGATCTCCTTCAGTTTAGCCAGTAATGTATTCATTAATCGAGGTTTCCGAGGAGATTGATCCAGAGTGGTCTTCTCTGGGACGTCATTTTCCACCCTATCCACGGCAACAGTCGAATCTGCGATGGGCGCAGAACTTTCACCCAAATTCTGCAGTTCCGATGAATTTGGTTGTTTTGCTGCCTTATTCATGCCAATTCCAACGTCATCGCGAGTGATTGAATCACAACTCTGCAGCCCAGCTCGAGTTTCTGAAACTCACCCGCAAGACCAGCCTTGGCATACCATTGGTTGTCTTTCAATTGCAGAATCGCCCGATCACTGGCATCACGACACCTCAAATGACAATCGGAACCTGGTCCAACAAGAATCGTCTCACGCACCAACACAACACCGTCCACGTGTTGATCAAAACGATGATGACCATTCAAGGCCAGAACGGCCGTATCTGAAAGTTGACTTGGTTTTCCCAATTTCATCAAAGCAGATCCCTGGACCGGAATCTGGGCACCATCACCCAGCAAAATTGTTTGCGTCTCCGCACTATGGCCCTGCCAAAAATAATCAGAACCTCGCCGAGAGATCTGGCCTGCCAAACGGGGCCAGTCCGCCTGAACGCAAATATCTGCCTTACTTCTACTGCTCAATCCACCAACACTCCACTGCTCTCCCGTCATCAGCAAATACCCACCACAACCATCGACCCACAATCTCCAGCGTGGTACTGGAGTTTGAGGATTTATCGATTGGGACTTTATTGCCGACACGGATCAGCCTGCTGTGTCAGGAAAGAAATAATGAGTCAGAACGGTTACAACAAACTCATATCAGTCGATTTGAATAGCAACGAAAGATTCAGATTGCTTACTATTCGCTCCCTCGAAGTAGGAGGAAATCTCATTCAGCAGATTCTCACCGCTCGGCTCATCGAGGTCAATTTCACTGAAGTACTCAACGTCGATGCTCATTGTCTCCTCCTCAACATCAATTCTGGTAGCGATCTCGTCTAATAGCTCGCGAGTACGAGCCAATTGACTGTCGTCCAAATTGAGCTGGCTGCTTGTTTGTGCAACACGCAAAGCTCCGACACGAGCCTGCAGGTTCTCGACTTCGACTTCCAACTGACTCTTTGCACCGAGCATCGCCTCCATCCGCTCCTGAGCAGCCTGCAACGAGGCTTCGCGAGCAGCTAACATCTGCCCCAGCTTTTCTGCAGTCGCGCGACGTGTTTTGAAACGCTTGAAACGGTTGCCAAGATCACTTTGAACTTGTGCAGAGGTGTAAGTGCGGCCTCCATAACTGTAGTACTCGTTTTCGCTACGCAAGTCCTCACTCAATCGCTCAATATCACTTTGCGTCTTCGCAAGCCGCTCGTTTGTCTGATCCAGCTGTTTTTCCAACTTGGCAAAATCAACCTTCTCACGCGCAATGCGTTTCGCATTCACTTCGATCTCAGGCTTCAAATCAGCAATCATCTGACGAGCCCGCTTTAATTCCCACTCCAGCGGCATCGCGTCACTAGCAGATTCCTGCAACCAACTGACCCCGCATCGAGCGTAGCTGAAAAGTGGCACGCCGAACGTAAGACTTGAAAGAAGGGCGAGTCCGCCCCCCGCCAGTAAGATTTTTTTAATCATTTCAGGTTTCCTCGAATGTGTGGCTGATAGAAATCAGTGACCAACACCAATTGCGTCGCTCACCGTTCCAACTCCCCTCCATTCGCCGACCAACTCGCAATCTTGGAGCGAATTCATCCAAAAAATCCTCAAATCCTGATTTCTTCACTTTAAGCCCGCAATCGACGGATGCACCACAGGCCTAGAATCACGCCACACGCCACTAAGGTTCATTTTCTCTCCTTATTGACAACTTAAAGGACTTTATTTACACTAAGATCAGGTTTGGGCCGATGTTTATCGTAAGACGCAATGTTTCATGGAAACCCCGAACCAGATGCCAAATCACAACTCTAACGTAACCCGCGATAGCGAACTTCGCTCCTAAACCGTTGACTGAAATGGACTTACCAAGAAAAAAGCCAAGGAAGATACAGACCGGAACGCGACTTGCGGTGAACCTCTCACATCCAAGGAACTCTTTACTTACAAGTTTTCAAACCTAGTTCAGCCGTCCAACACCGAATGTTTATCGCAAAACAGAAACACGGAGATGACTCCGATGACCAATTCAAGCACCACTCCATCATCAACCAAAACGAAGAGCGCAACCGCCAAAGCAACGGGTGAGCATTGGTACGATTTGACAGCCACGCTGAGTCGCGATTCTCGTGACGAATTTGGTGCATGGCTCAACTTGGAATTGGAAATCCTTGAGTCGGAGCTTTCCCATTTCTCAACCGAACTTTCTCGGCAGAAAATCAAATCCCAGCGGTGATCAGCTATCGAGGAATCGTGCGTTTGGAGTGTCTGCCAAAATCTCATCGTCATCATGGGCAGATGCGCAGTCCCAGTGCGAAGCGGTCATGCATGCCGTGATCTATTTGCCTTTCTCAGATGAGAAAGGTCCACGTGCAAAGTAATTCGGGATAGAATTCCTGCAACTTCAGGATCCTTTCCCAGAGACTTCATTGATGAATCAACTTGGCTTTTTGGCATATCCAACTGTACTGATCTGCCTTCATTTTTTTTCACCAGGCGCGGGATTCGGGCAGGTTGAAACCGCCGCCGTCCCACCCAACGAACTTGAAACTGGTAAACAGCTGAAAGCCGATTGGACAAACCCTGACTTCTGGCAAGTTGCAGACAAGAATGCCTCCTCAGATGGCTGGGAATTCGTGGATGGCGAGATTCGTTTAGTGCAGCCACAAGGCGGCAAGGGCAGTCTTGTCAGTCGTTCGTTACCACCTAACTTTGAACTCTCCTTCGATTGGAAAATTCAATCCAAGACGAATACAGGTTTGAAGTATCGAGTCCGAAAATACGGGTCGAAGTATTACGGTATCGAATATCAGATCATTGACGACAGTAAAACGGCTTCCAGTAAAGGGTCCACGGCAGCAATCTATGACTTGGCAGGCCCGAACGTCGCAAAAAATCTCAATCCACCTGGCAATTGGAACACGGCGAAGATCGTTGCTGATGGAACAGTCCTGAAACACTACCTCAATGGTGATTTGGTATCCGAAATTGCCACCCATGGTCCGTCTTGGGATGCAAGTCTTGCAGTCAGCAAATTCTGGGGCCTAGAGAACTTTGGTCAGCCACTCGCCGGTGATCGCATCATGCTCACCGATCACGGTGGTAAAGCTGCATACCGGAACTTCCGCTTTGCCGAAATTGAAACACCCAGCAAGCCAATCGCGAAGTCGCCATCAGGACCATTCCTTGCCAATGGAATGAGAAACAGTTGGGCGGACCAGACTTCAATCGTGCTTTGGACTAGAACAACGCGACATAAGCAGATGAATAAGGATGGGCAACGTTTTCGCACATTGACAACCAAGGAAGCTTCAAAGCTTTCCCTGAGCACGGATGCTGAACAGATTCATGCTGCACAATTACCGAAAGATGCAACTCTGGACGACATGTTTGGCGCATGTCCGGGACAACAGGGTGAAGTACGTCTGATCTATTTTCCGAAACTTCAACGTCGAATACTGAAGAGTACCCCATGGAAACGTACGGTTGCCTCAAACGACTTCACCGCTCAGTGGCAACTAAACGACCTGAAACCAGGCACACATTATGCCGCAATCGTTGAGGCTCGCGTTTCTGATGGGCAACCACCCACCGCCGTGATTCGCGGGGGCTTTGAAACCGCCCCGGCAACCGATGCAAAGAAAAACATCAAATTCTGCATGACCACTTGCCATGATTTCTTTCGGCGAGACAACGAATTCGAGGGCCACAAGATTTATCCGGCGATGACAAAAATCGATCCTGATTTTGTCGTCCATGCTGGCGACATTGAATACTATGACAAGCCAGATCCCTGGGCGATGACCTTAGAACTGATGCGTTTCAAATGGGCCCGAATTTTTTCGTTAACCGATAATCGACAGTTTTATCAAAAAACCACCAGTTACTTTCTCAAGGACGACCATGACACATTGAGAAATGACTGTTCCCCTGGGCAAAAGTACGGCTCGGTGACATTTGAACAGGGTGTGAAGCTATTCAATCATGAACAATTCCCAACCCGTAACCCGCGGTACCAAACCGTAAAGTGGGGAAAAGACCTTCAAGTCTGGTTCCTTGAAGGTCGTGATTTCCGAAGCCCCAATCAACTGCCAGATGGTCCAGAAAAAACAATCCTAGGCAAAGAACAAAAAGAATGGCTGTTCACCACGCTTGGGGCTTCAGAGGCAAAATTCAAACTTGTCTTCAGCCCGACACCAATTGTTGGCCCGGATCGAAAGAACAAGAAGGATAACCATGCCAACAACATATTTGCGCACGAGGGAGAAGAGCTTCGAGTCAGACTATCGCAACATGAAGGACTGATTGTGCTGTGCGGTGATCGTCATTGGCAATATGCATCCTACGACAAAGATTCCGGTCTATGGGAATTTGGATGCGGCCCAGGAAGTGAAAAGCATCAACTTGGATGGAATCCCAAAGACAAACGACCGGTTCATCAATTCCTTCGCGTTGCCGGTGGATTTCTATCAGGAGAAATCAGATACACCAAGAAGCAAGCCCAGCTCACATTGCAGCATCGCAAAGTAAACGGGGATATCGCAAGCGAATTTCAATTTCCAATAGAGCAAACCAAATTACATTCGGAAGACTGACAATTCTGGAATGCCAGACATCACCTCGACTTGAATCACCACATCACTGTGCATGCTGCTGTATCATTTGCATCAAATCAGCAGAAGGCTGATTCAGCGTCATCACCCGGGCTGGACCAGCAGGGTTTTTCCGGTCCCGCACAATGACGATCACTTCATGATCGTGCTTTGAGCCTGCGTCCACGGAAGGTACTTCGCTTGGTGACGCGCCTTGTGATCCATTTGATACGTTAACTGCGATGGATTCCACATTGGCAGTCACACCAACACCGGGAACTTCTCGCTGCAGCGATGCGAGACGCGTCTGAGGGGCCTGAGCACGCTTGTAAATGGCGGATAAACCTGCTCTGTCAAGTTGCCACTGCACAGATCCCGGCCCAGCGTAGATACCGACATCACCCTCATAGTCAGCGGCATTGCACACACCAATCAATCGCCCCGCCTCATCAAACAGGCCACCACCGCTTCGACCATCAATCGGCGCACCAGCTATCTCAAGATTGGATACTCCAAGGTGCTGATCATACTTATCAACACCAGTAATTCTTGTATCACGACGTGAAGGATCAGCGCCACGATCACAACCAAAACTGAACGCCGTCTGACCAGCACGCACTCGTTCCTGAGGATGAATCATCTGGACCGGTTGCATCTGGAACCCGGGACGAATCGCAACAAGTGCAACATCATGTGTATCAGCGTCGTAGTCCAGCAATTCGCCAGTCACTGTCTGAGTCTGCCCACCAACATACAGATCGACTTCGATTTTTCCTTGGCCCTTGTTTTCTCGGAATAGGTGACCACATGTTAGAACCAGTGCCTGTTCACCATTAGTATCAATAACAGTGCCAGTACCAGCACCATACCCATGTCCATCATGAACACGAAGACGAACTGTCGCCGCGCGGGCAATCTCGATCGCTTGCGCCAGGGAAACCGTTGGCATCGCTTCGCTTACGGAAGAAACAGCGCTGGCACTCGCGGATACTCCACCGGCAAGCGGTGCCAACCGCGTCGCTGGAGCGGCAATATTCTGCAGCGAGGCCTCAGTTGCTCGGGTTGGAATTCGTGGTCCGGATGGATTGCTTGCTAAAGCGGTCTGCAAAGCGTTCATGGACTGCTGCCCGACCAATCTGGCAACTTCTTGACCTCCCGACAAAACGACGTATGTCGGTGTCTTACGGATGCCGTAACGGGCCGCCAAGTGTGGTTCATTGACGACATCAACGTGCCTAATCGCAACACCCTTGCTAGCAAGTTGAGCGAGAGTCGGCTTCATCGCCTGACAGGGAGCACAATGGGCAGATGAGAAATCCAGCAGAATCGCATCACTGGCGGAGGCGGCCTGAGATGAGGGAAAAAAACCGAGTAAACCGGCAACCAACACTGCGAAAAACAATCTCATCGCGTTCGCCCCTCCGTGGACAAAATATGCGTAACCTCAGCTTTTCGGACTGGCATCCTGCCTCCCGAAAAGTATCGCTGAGTCGAGCGAGATTCGCATCCGCCCGTCCTGTGGATAGTCGGTGACAACGCCATTCGGAAGCAAGGTCAAACAACGATGTGAAGTTGAAACTTGAGACTTTTTTCAAATTAAGCCACAGTTTTCGGCGATTTTTGGACAAAGCCTTCATGATGGCTTGGAAGAAGTCGTGCTTTCGAGATTTCAACCATCACCATACCGTCGTATGAAATGTCTCAGATGATTACAATTCCGTGCCCTTACCTGTTTACCAATTGCATTGATTCATGACACGCAAAATACTCGTCACCAGTGCTCTTCCATACGCGAATGGCCCGATTCATATCGGACACCTGGTGGAATATATCCAAACGGACATTTGGGTTCGTTTTCAGAAGATGCGTGGCAACCGCTGCATCTACATTTGTGCCGACGATACTCATGGCACCGCGATCATGATCCGCGCTCGCAAGGAAGGGCGAAGTGAGGAAGAACTGATCGGTGACATGAGCGAGGCTCATCAGCGTGACTTCTCTGGATTTGGAATCCAATTTGATCACTACGGCAGCACCAACAGCAATGCAAATCGCGAAATCTGTTCTGAGTTTTGGCAGTCACTCCGACAAGCAGATCTCATCACTGAGCGATCCATCGAACAACTCTATGATCCCGAGGCCGAGACATTTCTAGCGGATCGTTTTGTACGCGGTACGTGCCCAACCTGCGGTCGCACTGATCAGGCTGGTGATAATTGCACCTGTGGTGCAACATACAATCCCACCGATCTGATTGACCCAAAGAGCACGCTCAGCGGTGCCACACCCATACTGCGTGAATCCAATCATCTGTTTGTCCAATTGGAAAAACTACATGCATTCCTGGATAACTGGGTCGAAACGAGCGGCGCGCTGCAAATTGAAGTCGCCAACTATTTGAAAGGGCACTTTCTTGCCGAGGAGTTGCGGGACTGGGACATCAGCAGACCTGCCCCGTACTTTGGATTCGAGATACCAGACTCCCCAGGCAACTACTGGTATGTCTGGTTTGATGCACCAATTGGGTACATTGCCAGTACTCGAGAGTGGTGCGAATCCAACGGTGAACAGTTGGCAGACTGGTGGCGAGACCCCGATTGTGAAATTCACCATTTCATCGGTAAGGACATCACCTACTTTCATACACTGTTCTGGCCCGGCATGCTGAATACAGCTAACTACAACATGCCGACCAAGGTTCACATCCACGGTTTCCTGAACGTCGACGGCAAGAAGATGTCGAAACGAGACGGGACACTGGTCGCTGCAGAAACCTATCTGAAATATGCAAATCCATCGTACCTGCGATATTTTTACGCCACCAAGTTGACCTCACGTGTAGAAGATCTGGATCTGGGGATCGACGAATTCACCGAAAAAGTGAACAGCGATCTGGTTGGCAAAGTCGTTAATCTGGCCAGTCGCGTCGGTAAATTCGCCAATAAGACGGGGCTCTCCGAAACGTATCCCGACGATGGTGGCCTTTTCACCGCAGGGGCATTGGCAGGCGACGAGATTGCGGAAGCCTACGAATCCGGTGAATACGCCAAAGCAATGCGGAAGATCATGGAACTGGCTGACGCGGCAAACCCATTCGTCGAGCATGCCAAGCCATGGGAAATGAAGAAAGACGAGCAAAGAACTGACGAACTACGGGACACCTGCACAGTCGCGTTGAATCTGTTTCGTCAGTTGGCCGTCTACCTTTCTCCTGTCCTGCCTGAACTGGCAATGAAGTGTGGTGAGTTGCTGGGCGAAGAGATCACTTCATGGGATCAAAGCAAAAGCCCTTTGGTCGGACGCCCCGTATCAAAATTCCAACGTATGATGGATCGAGTACAACCTGAGGATCTGAAGAAAATGATTGAAGAAAGCAAAGAACTGGCAGCAGAAGACGCTGCAACCGACAATCAACCCACCTTTAATGACAGTGACCAGCCGCTGAAAGATGAACCACTTGCCGAGGAAATCACCATTGATGACTTTGCAAAGGTAGATCTCAGAGTTGCTCGCGTGGTCAGCGCCGAGCAAGTTCCCGAAGCGAATAAACTGTTGAAATTGACCCTTAGCCTCGGTGGTGAAGAACGCCGACAGGTATTTGCTGGAATCAAGGCCGCCTACGAACCCGAGAAACTCGTAGGGCGACTGGTTGTCATGGTTGCAAATCTGAAGCCACGCAAAATGCGTTTTGGTCTCAGCGAGGGCATGGTAACCGCCGCTGGCCCGGGCGGTGCTGAAGTATTCATTCTGAGTGTCGATGAAGGTGCACAGCCCGGACAACGCGTCCACTGAGGCAAGCCCTTAAGCTGAGGCAATCCCTTCCCATGCTGCGGCGACCCCTTCGCTCTTTTCGGCGCCATCTGCTTGATCGGATGGTACTGCGTCCATCGCAGCATCCCATTCACGCTCCGACTCTGGAAAGAGTGCTGCTGCCCAGTACGGGAGGAAGCATTGAGTGCTTTGTTCAACAAAGCCACGATGATTCCCAGCCTCCTGACTTACTCATTCTTAAATTCCCCGGAACCGCGGGTCGAGCCGAACGCTCCACCTCGTTCCCAACTCCGATGTTGGACGCCGAACGAACTGCTATTTGGACTTGGAATCCTCCGGGCTACGGGGGGAGCAGCGGGCAGGCCAGTTTGTCAACGATGGCTGACGCAGGATCAATCTTCTGGCAGACAATTACCGAGCAACACGCCGGTCCGAATACTTCCATTTGGTTGTGTGGAAATAGCCTCGGATGCGCTACTGTGCTTCATATCGCGGCCAAACACACTCCAGATCCCGCGCACACGGGGTTGGTCTTACGAAACCCTCCCCCGCTGAAGCTTGTCATCAAAAAAGCAGCCAAGCCCTATCCCCACTTCGGCCTCATCAATCCAGTGATTGCTGATCTGTGTGATGCCATGGACACCATGAAAACTGCTCCAAAAGTAAACCTGCATGCCGTCATCCTGCAATCTGAGCTCGACACTCTTGTGCCTGTAGATTTTCAGAATGAAATGCTGAAGAGCTACGGCGGATCATTTCAAAAAGTCCTCTTGAAGGGTATTGATCATGATGGTCTTACAACCGAGCAACACGAACCTGAGATTTGTGACAGCATACGCTGGTTGTGGAAGAATACCTGCCCTGCCAACACAATGTTCGAGGCCGATTGATAACAGTCAGAAAGTATGATTGAAACGCAAATTCGAAAAGCTGTGCCGGATGATGCGTCCGCCATTGCGGACATTTACAACCACCACATCGAAATCGGTGGATCGACCTTCGATACACAGTTGTGGACATCAGTCGACGTGGGCAAGCTCATCGAAAAGCCGATGCCCAATGCTTGGTTCGTTGCGGAGGCTGAGCACCAGATTCTAGGCTGGGCAGCAACCAGACCTCACAGCCAGCGTCATGGCTACCGCTATACCTGCGAGACAGCAATATACTTGCATCCCCATTCCACAGGATGCGGTGTCGGAGATCTACTGCAGCAACAGATCGAAAAGCAGTGCCGCCAGCCGGGATTACACCATGCAGTTGCAAAAATAATCAGCGACAGCCATCGAAGCATTTCATTCCATCAACGTCACGGCTACGAAATCGTTGGCGTTC
>JAPOKD010000258.1 GCA_029977825.1 Planctomycetota bacterium
ATCGTGTATATCGTCAGGCCTGCCAACTCATCCTGTTTGCGAGCCGGCCCCAGTAAACTGACGATGTAGCCGACGATAAAACAAACCCCAATACCGATGGCGGTGTAAAGATAGCCATTGATCGGAGTCTCCTTCCAAACCCAGTACATCGTCAAAGCACCAACAATCGCTCCGGTCAATGCTCCCACACCGTTAGCCCGCCTGGTCATCGCCCCAAGAACAAAAAGTCCACCAAGCACACCCATGAAAAGCCCAATGATCTTCAGGAATTCATCGAACAATGACTTGATATCAGGATTCACAAAGAGCAGACCAATCAACGTCCCCGTAACACCGATGACAAGTGTCAGAATTCTGGCTGAACGCAGGTAACCAAGATCGGTACGGCAAACGTTGAGCGGTCGAAGAAAATCCGTAACAAGCGTCGTGGCTGTGGAATTCATGCTGGTCGATACAGTTGACTGGGCAGCGGCGAAAATTCCAGCAACAATCAGACCGGCGAAACCCACCGGCATTTCATGGGCAATGAATAAGGGAAATATCTGGTCCGTCGTGATACTTGGATCAAGCTTTTCAGGATTCGAGTGGTAGAAAGCGTGCAAAGCTGTTCCGAGGCCAAAGAAAAGAAAAGTCGCAACAATTGCCAGCGCTGCATTGAGCCAAATGGATCTGGCTGCCAAGCGACGAGTCTCAGTTGTCATGTAACGCTGCACGACGGCCTGATCAGCTGTGTAAGAAGAGACATTCTGTGCGATACCACCCACCACAATTACCCACAAAGCAATCTGGGCGCTGGTCGCATCCAGATTCAAATTGATGATTTTAAATTTCTCCGTCGCCTGAGCATGGCCAAGAAACCCCTGCCAACCACCATCAATTCCCGTGAACAGAACAAACATGGCGATCAAGGCTCCGCCAAGCAAAATGACAGTTTGCACGGTATCCGTCCAAATCACTGCCTCAATACCACCCATCGTGCAATACAGGATGCTCATGAAGCCCATCACAAGCACCGACTGCGTTGGCGTTAGCGGGGTCGCAACTGCCAGTGCCATCCCAGTCAGCGACATGACGACCGCCATTCGAAATACGTGAAACAAGGTGAAGCTGGCACTGCCGAATAAGCGTGTACCCCGATTGAAACGCTTCTCCAGGTATTCGTAAGCACTCGTCGCGTCAATGCCTCGATAAAACGGCAGAGCGACATACACCGCAATTACGGCGACCAGCGGAATCATAAAATTACCCACCGAATACACCCAGTCCTGTGCATACGATTTCGAAGGTACGCCTGTATAAGTCAAGGAACTAAGCATTGTGGCAAAAATACTGCATCCAGCAGCCCACCAAGCAACACTTTTTCCACCTCGAAAAAAATCATCTGTGTTCTTTGTCCGACGCGCAAAGTAAAAACCCATAGCCACCATTCCCAGCAGGTATCCAACCAACACCATATTGTTGATGAAACCAAATTGATCTGCCTTCGGATTGACTGTGACCTTCCAGACGTTCGGCGTCCGGACACGTGGTCTTATTTCCCCAGTGGGGACAACGATGGCGTTATCCCATTCAACCGCAATGGTGGTTACCTGATTTTGAGGTGTTTTTCCTGCCGACACCCAAGTGTCAGTGATGGTGTGGTATGCCCACGCCCGCCTGGGAAAGCCTGGATGTTTGTCACGCAGTTCATCAACCTTGAAAAAGTTTGATTCGTCTGCACCTCCCAGAATCAACAGGTGGCTCTGGCCCCAACCAATTCCAGTACCCGCCATCACACATGTGGGAACATCTGCTCTTGGCCGCCAAGTCCTGGAACCCGGTTTGTACTGCCACACGTCGGTAAGAAACTCAACGTCCTCTCCATTCTGTCGCCGACCACTGATGACATAGAGCGAATCCTCATAACCATCATGCTGGGCCAGGGTCAGATTGAAAGCGCGCGTCGGGCCAGGAAAATCAGCTTCCTTTTTCCACGCAAACGCTGTTGGGTCGGAACGCTTGGAAAGATCAAGTGACCACATCTGACTCGTTGCTGAATCGAGCGATGCTCCTGATTGCCCGCCAGCCAGGTACACGATCCCGTTTTCAGAATCACCCAGCAAAGCGGCAGCACCAAAAGCACATGGATTCGGAAGCGATGGGTAATCAGTGATCTTTACTTCACCGGTCCCAGTGCCCACTTGCAACAGAAAGACTTCACTGTAGGTGTTACTGCTGTCGTTGCCTCCAATGCATAAGACTCCTGCTTCGGTGGAGACTGCAGCACCATAGGCAAGTGGTCTCCGCAATAGCCCCGATTGCTGCCATGTGTATTTACCATCTTTCTTGCGTAAGACATGAATTTCATCATGCCAGACTTTTTCACTCTGCCAGACCGGTCGTGGAAAGTTGGCTCCACCAGCCACAACGAGAGCATCACCATGTACGCCAACAAACGGTCCCGCCACCCCTATCGAATCTGGCAATGGCGGTATCTCATCGCTCCACGACAATAAGTCCTTTTCGGCTTTCTGGCCATGAACCGGTGTGCAGATGAACGACACGCAAGCCAGCCACACACCGAAACAGCAAACCAAAACACGCATGTCCTACCTCCCAATCTGGGTTTCATGACCACACCAGTCAAAGAACCCAATATCCTTGAGTCCATTTTGCAAGCTCACTGTTTCATTCTCCGTGAGCTCATTCAACGGCAAACGGCAACTGCCCACTGGCATTTTCAGCATCGACATGATCGCCTTTAACGCACCGTGAAAGGGAAACGACTTCATGACATTGACCATGGCCACTGAATGATATTGCAAGCGACGCGCGGTCTTCCAATCTCCAGCATCAATTGCCTCGATGATCCGGCAATACAGAGGTGCAGCGATATTGTAGGTACTTCCTATTGCAGCGGTGGCCCCACTGGCCAAGGCCGCCAACAACATTTCATCACACCCCCAAACCACATCAAAATTTCGCGATCGTGTGTACTGACAGGCCTGAAACTCATGTATCAGAGTATTGGTGTACTTGAGTCCCGCAAGATTGGGAATTCGCGCTCCACCTCGCTCCAGAAAATCAACGACGTCAATCTGCGATCCCGTCAAAGCGGGAATGTGATAATAGTAAAACGGAAGTTGTGGAGCGGCGTTCGCGATTTGTCCCATGCAGCTCAGTAACGTTTCGGTATCTGCCACCTTGAAATAGGACGGACAGGTAGCCGAAACCACATTCGCGCCAGCATCGACCGCATGCTTTGCCAGATCGCAAGCATCAGTGATACTGTTGTGACCCACCTGCACAATGACAGGAACCCTTCCGTTACTTGCGGTCACGCTTGCTTCAACAACACTTTTTCGTTCCTGACAAGTCAAGGACATTCCTTCACCTGTGCTGCCGCAAACGTAGAGACCGGTCACACCTGATTCAATCAAGCGATCAATCATGGGTTTGATGGCCGTTAAATCAACAACGCCGGCAGAATCAAATGGCGTCACAGTTGCGGCAATCAGACCATTCAGTTGCATCTCAGACATCTTTTCTCTGTAGTGTAAAAGTCGCGTAAAACAGCTTCAAAGATCAAACTAGCTCTTGCGCAGATATTCGGAGTTGAGCAGCGGTTTGTCCCGATTGACCAAGAAGGACCGCAGGCCGAATTGCTGTTGCTCACTTTCAAGTGGCCATGCACGGACTGCAGTTGGTGCAAAATTCATCCAAGCTTCGGTTTCGAGGAGTTTTTCAACACGATCACGGATGCTTTGAGTCTCACCAACGTAAAGCACTGAATCCTCCGACAAAACAACGTACACGCCTGAGCAATCGTATTTTGCTGAAAGAAACTTCTCAATTGCAAGACGCTGTGGGGTACGTTGCTGATTCCAATATTCGTGCTGGTCAGAGGCGAGTGTTCGATAGCGTTTGGTACCTGCCCGCTTTCGTAACGCCAATGCTGCCCAGCGATATTCAAAAGATGAATAACCAGGAGAAAACATGTCTGCCAGTTGATCAAACTCGCTGGCAGCCTGAGGGCTGCATAACATCTCATCAAGGGTCATGCCATAATCAATACCAACCAGCCTCATTGCTGCTTCACTGCCATCACTGTAAGGATCCATGTCAGCGTAAGACAGCCTGCGACCAGGATTTGTTGACTTCGGCAACTTTCCCGACTTTCGAATCCTCAACAGAAAAGAATTCCACATGCGAGCGTCACCCGGCAGCGAACGTTCTCGACAAGCGGACAAAAAGCGTTTTGACAATTTAGGATCACACAGCAGATAATCTGTGGAATGCCCATCGGAAGCTTCCGTAAACGCCTCGATAACAGAAGCCTCCGTTGCAGCGTCGAGTGAAATTACAGGTCTGCCATTCTTGAATTTTGTTCGTTTCTTCCCGCGCGATGTTTTCGGCGCACTTTTCTGCGGATCAGCAGGACCATCCAACTCCTGTCCAATCTCACACCCATCAATCCGCTCTTCGATTCGCGAAACATATTCTCTTGAAAGCTCAAAACCATTCCATCGGCGACCTAGTTTCTTCGCCACCGCCAGGGTGGTTCCGCTACCGCCAAAAGGATCGACAACCAGATCCCCTGGATTACTGGATACACGAATGATCCGCCCAAGCAACTGCTCGGGCATCTGGCAACCATGGAATCCTTCACGTTCCTTGAACGTCCCTGCAACACGCGAAAAAAACCATGTGTCGTGCGATGGTGAGAAACCGGGCGGTGGGGCATCCTGTGGCCGCAAAATCCAGGTGTTGTCGGGCAATCTTCCCTTTGTACTGGCTCGACTGTCGGCATAGACAAGTTGCCTCGCGGAGGCAACGCGAACTGCCGGATTCTCACCATTGAAAGTAAAGCTATCCGGGTCTTTGACGAAATGGAATAAATGCGTGTGCGAACGACTGAAACCACGCACACAATTCACCCCAAACGTGTAGTACCAAATCACCCAGCTTCTTGTATGGAACCCGAGTTGCTGCGCGAGGACTTTCAGCTCGGCAGCGTATTCATCGCCAATGGCAAGCCAAAAGGTTCCATCAGGTTTGAGTGCAGTGTGGACTTCGCGGATCCATGCTTCACAGAACTCCAAGTAATCTGTCGTTGTGCGTTGATCGTCGTACACATCATACGAATATCCGATATTAAAAGGTGGATCAGCGAAAACGAGATCGACTGATCCTGCTTCCAACTGTCGGAGCTTTTCGATGCAATTGCCCTGATAAATACGGTTCGGCTGAAGGGTCAATGCAAAACTCCCGTGATGAAAATGCACCACTTGCAAGAACGCGCGGTGGCATCACGAATTGGTAAGGGGATGATAGGAGGCTAGATCTTACCAACTCTAGGATCACTCGCGCAAGCCATGGCAGGAATCCAATCATCCTGACAGCGGGAGAGCGATAACAAGCATCGTTTTCAGCTCTCAAACGCAACCACTTACCACAACCACCAAACTGCTTTATTCGACCACCAACACCCCATTCATCACCATCCAGTGCCCCGGAAACGTGCACAAGTATGGGTAACGGCCCGGTTCACTCGGCGTCCGAAAGTAAATGGTATGTTCAGCGTAAGGCTCGACTACGTTGGTGTGTGCCAGAATATCACTCGAAGCAGGAATGTAGTGCAGAGCAGCTGCCTGAGGGTCAGAAATCAGACGATTGCACTGCTCGCCAACTCTCTGCAGAGTCTCTGGTTTCAGCAGAGCCCAGTTGTGAGGAACAGAATCGGGGTTTTGAAAGGTGAGTTTGATTGCATGACCTGCTGGCAGACGAATCTCCGTTCGATCAAACATTAAATTCTTGGCGGCCTTGAGTGTTATCGGCTCCGCCCCAGCGATGGCTTTGTTGAATGGATTTCGTGTCGACACAACTGGCCTGGAAAGATCAGCCAACATCGGATGTGGCAAGATAATCTTGTCGGCTGGTTGGTAAGACGGAAAGTCCTGAAAAGCTTTATCAAGATGATTAATCGACATGAACAAATCATGCTCTTGCCCATCACCTGTGGTTACAAGCAGATGCAGTTGGTTGACCGGTTGCAGATTCCGAATTTCAAGAAAAAGACTTTTTCCACCCGGTAAGACACTGACCGACTGCACTTCCAGAACATCATGTCCGCGCAGCCCCAGTTGGCGCGACGAGTATTCCGGCGAACCGTAGGCCCCGCTGTATCGATAGTTCCATGCCTGAGCGAAATGCGAATCAGGATCTACAACCTGCTCCTGCTCAACAGGCTGCAGGAAATCGACACGGATACCGTTTTCATGAACGTGAAACCCCACCGGCAGTTGGGGCTCTTCACCGTTATACCGGACTCGTTGAAAACAACCGTCGTCGGCAGTGTAAGTCCCCCATCCAGCCATCCCCGTGACGTACAGTTGCCCGTCGCGTGGATTGAATTTTCCGCGATGAGCACCGGAAGCAAATTCACCAGCTATTGGAACCACCGCACCTTGGATCCATCCATCGAACTCATCTCGAAGCAACAGAAACGCGCGACCTGCACCAAATGACAGGTGCACCATCTTACCTTTGACTGGTCCCCAACGATCACTGTCAACATAAATCTGTCCTCCACTGGAATTATCCAGACCTCGTGGAAGATAAAGCATGGGAATCTCGGGGGGCTGCTTGAGATCACCTCCAGGACGGCCAAAAAACGGAATGTTGCGACCACCGGGAGATTGTCCCGGCAATCGATTCAGAATCGGGCCTTCGGGACGCACGGCCGCAATCATCGATGCGGGCATCCAATCGCCCTCACTGCTGGGAATGGTTACAAGACCATCCGGTGCTAACCCCAAGCCATCTGAATTCCTCAAGCCATTGGCAATGATCTCTGCCGACTGTCCGTCAGCGGCGATCCGCATAACACCCTGTTTACCGGAGGCTGTATAGAAGCGCCCTGCATTATCACGCCACAAATCACAGGTAAAGTCATGGCCTGACGCAGAGGTTTCCAACGTCTGACTGAAACACTCGTAATAGTCAATTTCCCCATCAGCGTTCAAATCATGAAGACGTGTTAGCTGATCGCGCCCGATAACGAAAATCTGATCATCGTGTACGACCATCCCAAGTGGTTGAAACAAACCCGATGCAATCCGCCGCCAAACAACTTTTTGAAGACCATCATCTAACCCCTTGGCTTGCCAGACATCACCTTGCATCGTGCACATCACTGCCGATCCATCTGACAGAAAATCATGACCGCTTCCGTACAACAATGCTTTCCAAGGATTATCACGGGGTAACGGAATCGTATCTACCGCATATGGCGCCGTCGTTCCGAGCTCGCCCTTGACGACCATGGTCTGTGGCCACTGCTTTTCGCCACCCTGCATACACTTCCGATCAGGATGGTCCGAACGAGGTGCAACGACGCTGACGAACTTTCCATCTACTATCTGCGGCGCGTCCAGATACTCCACCCCGTCAACAAGATAAGAAAAAACAAGCCTATTACCGTACCGATACAGACCAAGGTACTTCTTCGTTTTTGCATTTTTCAAAAACTCACGGTTGGGAAACTCTGTTTCCAGAGTCTTGCCCACTTGCTTCAACCC
>JAPOKD010000055.1 GCA_029977825.1 Planctomycetota bacterium
ACTTGGTGCCGAGCCTTTTCAATCTGAGGAAATCGTGATCGAGCGTACGACGCAATTCGTGGGGCGATGAACTTTCGTATGTGTTACACGGGACCCGCCATCCGGGCGAACCGTTGAATGGGGGTTATCATTAACGCTTCAAAGCTCCATCTGCATTGCCGGTGCAACTGAATGCGTTACCAGTCGAACCCCGGATCAGAAATTTATACGGAGACGCTGTTGCGATCAATTGACCGAAGGCCTCTGCGGAGGGGTTTTGCCATGCCCTGTTGGGGATTCCGTCGCGCATTCTTTTGGCTTTGCTACAGCTGCAAGAGGTTGCGTTTCGCCCCATCTTATAGAGTTTAGCTGCAAGCAGACGCGGGGAGGGAATTTTGAATTGAATCTGTGAAAGAAAAATTGCATCCAGAGCGTACTTGCTTGAAACCGTTACGGTTCGGGGGGATTTGGCAGATGGAGTCAGTGATGCTGAGGAACTTGGCTTTCGCAACCCATTGTTGGGGTTGGCATGCCTAAGGCATGAGATGAGTCAACGCAGAAGCAAGACGCTCGACCTGACTTACTTCGTTGTACGCCTGCATCGAAATCCGAAGGCACCAGATGCCAGGTTGCTGAAGTTGAAACAGCGGTAGTTCAAAGCGATGCTGCTGATACAGCGTTTGCTGCAAAGTCGCCGTGGAATACCCGTTTTCGATCAGGCGAGCTGCATTCAAGGGCACGGATGCCATGGATCCGATCATCTTGTTGCTGCAGGGAAGTTCTGTCTGCAGGGCATCACAAAGAACTTGTCTTGCATTGACTGTCGCTTCATGGTTTCTGTCATAGAGCTCTGTAAGGCCCTCAGGATAAAGATTCCGCAAGAACGTGATAGCGGTTGGGACTGCCAGCAGTGGCGTGGGATCATATGTTCCCGTCCAGTCAAATTCAGTGAGGAATTTAGAACGGGCCCCGCAATCCTGATTTGCACCGTGGCTGATCACATTGGGGCGAACCATTTCCTGCAACCCGGGTTGTACAAACAAAAAACCCGAACTCTTGGGACTGCAAAGCCATTTGTGGTGGTTGGCTGTGTAGAAGTCTGGTGCCATAGCCGTCAGGTTCAATGGAATCATGCCAGGTGCGTGGGCGCCATCGACCAGGACTTGGATGCCTTTGGCGTGCGCGAGTGAAATGACCTGTTCCACAGGCAGAATCAGTCCCGTGGGACTTGTTACATGGTCGATCAGGATGAGCCGAGTGCGTGATGTGATCTTCTTTTCAATCGCAGTCAGCACGTTTGTGTCTGAAACCAACGGAAACGGAATGTCAGCAACGGTGACTTCGGCACCAGCCTTGTTGGCCGCATGGCGCGCCGCATTGTTGCATGCATTGTAGCCATGGCTGGTGATCAGAATTTGATCATTCTCTTTGAGCGGGAAGGAGTTCAGGACTGCATTGACCCCGTCGGTGGCGTTGCGGACAAAGGCGATGTCAGACTTAGAGACATTGATCAGGCGTGCAATAGCTTGTCTGACATTGTCGAGTTTTGGTGTCAGTTCACGTTCTGGTGCAAGAAATTCTATTGGGTCCCTTTCCAGTTCAGCTATCAGGCTCTGTTGTTCCTGTAAAACAATGCGCGGGCATGCACCAAATGAACCGTGATTGAGAAAATCAACGTCAGGGTTCAGTTGCCAATGATCGCGAATGGCCATGAATCGATGCTCCAAGTCGGAAGAATGTGAGTCGTTGCCAGAGGTGCATGGTCTGAAGAAGAAACAGATGCTGTTCGTTGGAAAAACTCGGCTTCGTGTGTTCAGGGTTCCAGAATGGACAGTGCATACCTGATTTCGTCAGTGACGTCAGAGTCCTGTTCACGCTTCAATTGAGTTTCCAAGGCGGCTTTTGCTGTTGCACCTCCAATTTTTCCCAACGCCCAGGCGCATGCGCCTCGAACCAGCGGTTCAGAATCACAGAGTCCGTGGTTCAAGGCAGGTACCGTTGCGGTTTGCATCTGATTGCCCAAAACGATGGCTGCATTGCGCAGAACGCCTCTCCGACGTGCACGCCACAGTGGCGTTTTTCGAAATCGCTGTCGAAACTGATCATCATCGATCTGGAATAGATCCGTCAAATCAAGATGTTCGAATCGCGGTTGATCGGCCACCGGTCTGGTTGAGTGTTGTCCACTTGATTTTGCCTGCTGTTTGCCCGGGAGAGGGTGGTCCGCATCACGTGTTGGTTTTCGATTCCATGGGCATACTTCCTGACAGACATCACATCCATAAAGCCAGTTGCCGATGCCATCCCGAAGTGATTTCGGGATGGCACTTCTGTGTTCGATTGTCAGATAGCTGATGCATCGAGATGCATCGAGTACGCCCGGGGCAGGAAATGCATCGGTAGGGCAGGCGTCAAGGCAGGCTTTGCAGGATCCACAATGACTGGAATCATGACTCTCGTCATAAGGTAAGTCAGTGTTGCAGAGAATGCATGCCAGAAAAAAGTAGCTGCCTTGGTGTTTGTTCAAAAGTAAGGTGTTTTTCCCCTGCCAGCCAAGGCCAGCCTGGTTTGCAATTTCACGCTCCATCAAAGGCGCTGTGTCGACCACACCACGAGCTTTGGAATCAGGCGCGTTATGCGTGATGAGTTTGCAAAGCTGTTTCAATTTTGGATGGATGATGTCGTGGTAGTCGACGCCTGACCAGACGTATTTGGCTATTCTTCCCAGCCCTGTTGAGCAGGCAGTCGCTTCGCCTGCATCGTACGGGTAAGCCAGAGCGATGACTGATTTCGCTCCCGCGAGGACGCCATTCGGATGCTGGTACGCCTGCTGACGTTGGGAAAAATATCCCATCTCACCTGCGTATCCGGCATTGATCCAGCCAATCAAATTCGAGTAACCCGAAATGGAGACGGCGGGCGTGATGCCGAACTGTGAAAATCCCATATCGGTCGCTGCTTGACGCAGAGTCTCGACAAGTTGGATTGGATTATTCAACGTTGATAGTTCTGCGTTGCCGGACTCGTTGCAATTCGAGCCTTGTTTTTCCGAATCGCGTGGCGGTAATAGGTTTCAAGACACAAGGCAGCCATCGAAGTTGTGTAGATCTCACCACCATAACCGCCCCAAAGCGTATTGGAAGACCATCGGCCATCAGGCTGTTGTGTAGACAGTAATCGACGTTGTAACGCATCGTTCCATTGACGCCATGCATCGTCCTGAAGTTGGTGCAATGCCAGCGTTGCGTAATACCAGTAATAGTAATTGTCGACACCGATACCGGGCGGTTGCTGCATGAGAAACCGTTCGGCTTCGGCGATTTCGGTTTGGGGTACGGTTTCACCAATCAGCAATCGTGTTGCTAATGCCTCGGCTGTCATGGTACGTGTCGGAACCTCGCGGGGGCGGTAAGAAGCCAGACCCCCGCGACCTGCGCGTACATTCTTTAGAAAACGTTGGATTCCATTGACCGCTTGCGAATTCACTGGGATGTTTGCCCTGTGGCCCGCGTCCAGCACCATGGCCTGCCAACCCAGTTGGCTGAGGTCTCCATCGCGATCATGCCGTGTGTATCGCCATCCACCCGTGGCGGGAATCTGCATCTGTCTTGTGTATGCCATCGCGCGTTTTGCGGATTCAAGAGCCGACGGGTCCTTGGTGATTGCAGCAGCTTCGCACATCGCCAGAGCTGCGATTCCGTGACTGTAGGTTGCCGAATAGACCGAAGTGCTGCGACCCGCCAACGAGCCCATGTTCTGAGGAACGCGGCTTTGTGAATTGATCAGGAACGCGAGGCCTCGATAAACGTTATCTGCGTAGGGACCTTGGTGGTGTGTGTTTCCTGCACCCATCATCGCCAATAGAGCAAGTCCAGTGATGGCAGTTTCAGCTCTGGCTCCCGCGCCATGTCGATTCACGCCGAGGGGGGCCCGTTCTACGCCGGCTCCAGTGGTTTGCGGATTCCATGAACCATTGGCTTGTTGTGTTTGGGACAGAAAACGCAGGGCGGAGGCAACTGCTGCTTCTGTTTCCTCACTGCCTCCTGTCTGTGCCAACGCAGTGATTTTTGCATCACCATGACGATTGGCAAAATCATCCTGAGTTACCTTGCCTGTTGCAACCAGCGGTGAACTCTTGGCGGAGGCAAGCTTGGAAGGAGTCGGAGTCTCTGCACGTTGCGGATTGGTTTTTGCGACCGGTGTCGGATTGGTTGGTGTGGTCGCAGGAGCGGACGCCGTTGGGATAGGCGGCGTCGTTGATTGGTTAGCAGCAAAAGCTGATTCCAGTAACGAATCCAGTTGTGAATTCATATTGGCAGCAATACTCGGTTCGAACTCTTCAGAGCTTTCATCGGTTGAGGATGGGATAGCGTCGGTCGTCAGAGCGTTCGGGATCAAGGACTCCAGCGCAAGTGTGGCTGGTGATGCCGCCGGATTGGCTTCGGGGTTGGTCGATGAGCCCGTGGTTTCCCCGTTTTGCATCGTATCAACGGGGGGATCGCTATCCTGTCCGGTCATGTCATCGGCAGGTGATGGCTGTGTGTTGGAAGAATCCGCAATGTCGTCCGTCAGATTGGACAGCGGCAGTGGGCTCATCGGTGTTTCGATTTCCTCGCTTTCTGAGGAAGCCGCCGCATCGGGATCAAAAAACTGGAATGAAGCAATCGACTGTTCCGTTGCTGTTGCAGAGTCGGTCTCAGTCTTGGTCTGCCCTCGAAACATGGGCAACTTGGGAACCATGATGATGAGCGCCAAGTGCAGCGCAATGGAGATCGACAGGCAAATGACCCCTGCCTGCCGACCTTGTCGTTTTTTTCGTCCAAATAACCAGACAGCAGCAAGCAGCAGCAAAACGGCAAACGCCGCAGCCGTGTAGGTGAGTCGCGGATCTGCCCATAAAGGAGCCTGATCTATCAACGATTCATCCTTTTCGTTGAAATGCCAATGTTCTCAATTCCGCTTCGGCGAACGACCTGCAGTACCTCAACGGTACGTTGCAGCGATCCTGATGCTTCACCCCGTACGATGGCTTTTATGTCTGGGTAGTTGGCGTGGGACTGCTTTAGTTGTGCATTCAAGTTGTCCAGTGACATGGTTTTTCCATTCAGGGAGACACTGTCGTCGACTGCGATTTCGACAAGCAATTCGTCTGGACCCCGAGTGATCGCCTGCATTTCACCGGCGGTGGGGACATTCACGGGAATTTTGCTTTCAGCCTCACTGAATTCGCTTCCTACCATGAAGAAAATTACCAGCAGGAATACAACGTCGATCATGGGGGTCAGATTGATCGTCGCGTCTTCAGTCTTTTGTCGACCGGTCGTCATCAGATCATCACCAGATAAAAGGTTGGCGTCTTATGGTTTATGATTCGGTTAATGGGAACCTGATCAAGCGAGTTGCATTGATTTGCCAGATTACCTCTTCTCAGGCCTCTGCTCAGGCTGCTCGTCGTTTTCGGTTTGAGCGATTTCCACCTGCGTTTTCAAGTCCTTCGGCGGAGATGCAGTCCACCACTCGCTGGCAAAGTTTGTCTATCTCGTTCAGGTAATTGTCTGATTTGCTGCTGAAGTACATGTAGCCCAGGTACGCGGGGATTGCCACAGTCAGACCACCGGCAGTGGTCATCAGTGCGACACTGATTCCGGTAGCCAGCGATTCGGGTTGTCCAAGGGAAGCCTGAGAGCTGATGGATTCAAACGAATCGATCATTCCCAGTACGGTTCCCAAGAGGCCGATTAGAGGTGCAACATTGCTAATGGCATGGAAAACTCGCAGAAAACGGCGTAAGCCATCTGCAACACGGTCACCTGCGTCCATTACCGCCTGTTCAACTTCGAACATGGGGCGTCCCCAGCGGCGTACGGCGGCACGGAATACCTCTGCCACCGGGCAATCGTATTCCTCGCACAGTTCGGTTGCTTCTTCATAGCTCAGTTGTCCGTCTTCGACGCACTCAGTGAAGCGGCGGACGAATGGTCTGGGGATCACGCGAGCCCGGCGTAATGCGATCATTCGCTCGATGGACAAGGAAAAGATCACGACGCAACAAATCGCCAGCGGCAGCATCAGCCAACCGCCTTCCGAGATCTTGGCGAGGAAACCGGGAAGTTCCCAGCCAGCTTCTTCCGAAGACTCCGCTGGTGCGGATGCCGGATTAGCTTGAAATTCTGTTGATGGAATTGCGGATGCTGGAATGGAGGGGGCTGTTCCAGCGTTGAAATTTTGATTGATGGGCTGGAACGGCGGAGCAGAGGTGGTCGGTTGGTTTGGAAATTGCGCCATGGCAGGCCGCATCTCGACCATCCACCAGCTTGCGCCGATCGACAGAATGAGTAATGGCAAAATCCGGGATAGAAGTTGCCATTGATGGCGTTTCGACCTGCCATAGACGGGTAATAGCCGAGACTTGGTTGGTTGGCGATGTTGTGGGTTCATCGTCGGATCGTCGGTTGGGATGAAGGAGTGGGTGAGGAATTTCTGTCGGATGACAAGGCTGCCATGCGGTTGCCCGCTGGAACTGCATAAGATGTGTCCGCAAAACGACTCAGGATCGCGCCGTAGCAGAGGGTTGCTTCTTTATGGCGACCCATCTGCTCAAATGCTTTACCAGCTTGCAGGTAGGAAGCCGCTACCCAGGTGCCGGTTGTATCCATCGCTTCTACCTTGCGGTAAGCTTCGATGGCATTTGTGTACCGACGCTGCATGTACCATGTTTCGCCAATCAGCCACTGGGCTCTTCCGCGTAACTCAGCCGCGGTTTCAGCCGATCGGATCACCTGTTCAAGAATCCTGCGTGAGTCGTCAAAGTTCGATCTCCGGATTGCAAGCTCCGACTCAAGCATCTTGGTCAAGGCGATGCTGGCAGCATTATCCCCCGCAGCTTTCCTGGCGGCGGCAATACGCTCTTCTGCCTTGTCTACATCGTTGCCAAACGCAGTTTCTGTTTCGGCACAGCGAATCAGAATGCGGAAATCGTCCGTTGATCTGACATCGGCAAGGTGGGACCACCACGCATAGGCCTCTTTGGATTGGCCAGTTTGCGTGAGAGCTTCAGCAAATAGTCGTTCAACCGCGATTGTTCGGGTTGGGTCAGTTCTGTTCAAATCCTCGGACTCTGACGCGATCGCAAGCATCGACCAACGCGAGGTGCGACCGGCCCATCGGCATGCTGCCTCGCGTGCTGCCGGAGCGACTTTACGATCCGAGGTGGACGAGATCAATTTGACGGCCAGTTGCTCAGCATCCGATTCCCGCTTTTCGAGTTGCAACTGCCGCAGTGTGTCCGAGGTTGTCTGGCCTGTCGTATCCGTACTTGCCAAATGATCCGACAGGTTGGACCAGGCAACTAACTCGGACGTTTCCGAGGCAATGATCAAACCGAGCATGGTGGTGGCGGCATCAAAAGAGGTAAGCTCATTTGCATTTGCCTTGGTGATGATCCAATGCTTGACGGCACTGGGTATCAGAGCAGGCGAAAGGCCGCAGTGCGTACGCACTACAGCGACTGCCGCTGTCGAATCAGGCCACCGATTCAGGAGGTCTGACAACATTGCGGTGGAATCTGTCTCTCGACCCAACTGTTTCAGGCACTGAGCGCACCCGCGAGCAGCGTTGGGCGCGTCTTTGTGGTCGGGGTACTGATCAACAAAGTTTGCCAACTTGCGAACTGCGTCTGCGGATTGTTCGTTGCGTACTGCCGTTGCCCACGCATCACCGAGTAGAGCAAGAGGTCGCTGCTCCTGATCTGCATGAATCAATGCAAGGGAATATGCCGTGGATGCATTCATATAGGCACCGCGACTTAGAGAGGCAGAACCGGCGCGAAGAAGCACCCAGACTGCAATCTTCTTCTGCTGGGATGTGAGTTCCAGTTCAGAGCCGGAAGTCACCGAGGTTGCGTCTTTGCTTTGCGGATCGGTTGGCGAAGAGTGCGACGTCTGGCTCGGGTCAAGAATGGGCTTGAGGGTTGAAATCGCTTGTGAAATGTTTTGGCTCTGTACCATCACTTCGCTTGCGGCAAGGCGGACAAGAACCTTTTCACTGTCCGACAATGCGGCTGCCAGTGGGGACTCCGAGGCAGTGACTGCCACTTGATAGAAACTGGCAGCTTCCTTCAGTTGTCCATCGTTCTGCAGACCACGCGCCAGTCGAGCAAGCGCAAAGGTCAGGTCTTCATTCTGATTTTGATCGGCGGTGATGGTCTGCGCAAGTTCTACCGCACCCTCCCAGTCTTTTTGGGAGGTCAGGTGATCGAGCTTTGCTGCATCACCCTCAGCTGAGTGAGATGGTCGCGCAGGGATGATCAGCAATGTCAGGATAGCAAGGGTTAAAGTGATACGATTGGTTCTCGAGGGCATCTTCCATGAGCCTGATAAGCCGAGCCGACTAAGCCGAGCGGTTGGAATGCCAACAGCACGAACTGAATCCACGGACAAATTCCGCCCGAGGATGTCTTGCAGATACCCCAAATACCGTGGGTGACGCAATCCCGACTAGGGTCTCCAGTTGGCCAGCGGTCGGATTTGGTCGCCTGAAGAAGAGGCGGGGCAGTTAGCGGGACCTCAGTTCATCCATGAAACATGAATCTGCTAGCAACTGATCCACGCTTGCCGCTGTCGCGGACTTACGCTTGAAAAATCGTTGGTATTGCTGCGGAAATGCCTGCTCGGTTGTCGAGTGGCCTTGATCGGTCACGCCAAATTGAACTTGTGAAACTTGTCGTTGACCCATGCTGCGGCTCGCAGTGTTTGCCGCATTGTCGTGGCTGCCAAAAGAAAATTCTGCGTTTTCGCCTTCCGCTGAGGTTGCGGCAAGCTCATTCAAGATGCGTAATGCATCAAGTGTTGTGACGAAGTTGTTGGCATTTTGATCATAATAAAGTCCTGGAAAAGTGCCCGTCGAAAGTGGGTCATCCAGTTCTGAGGTGATTGGGTCTGAGTGCTGGTGTCGCGCCAGTTCGTTGAGAATAATGAGTGCATCCAGCGTCGTGACTTGATTGTCACCATTTACATCACTGGCTCGAAGAAAATTCTGCCACGGACTGGCTGGACGGACATTGACGACTGTATTGGTTACTTGTTGGGTTGCTGTCTGTGTGAACGTATTGTCAAGGATGCTCGAAGCCCCCAGGTTCCAGTGCGTGAGGTCGCTGAAGTTGAGTTGGTCATCATCGTTAAGGAGAACCAGCAGTTGATTTTCAGCTGGCGACATGTTGTCGATTGCAGCAGCATCCAGAGTGATCTGCTGGTTGACCGAATGGGCCAAGTCGAGGGGCTGGAAGTTTTCGATCAAGATTGCTGGGCTGGTGAGATCCAGAATGAGGTTGTCGCCGATCAGTCGTGCTGTGTTGGTCCCGCCGCCACCGCGGAGGATAAGACCTGACGTGGGAAGTACAGCTGTGTCTGCAAGATCAAAAGTCAGCAATTGATCGAACGCGCGGCCAGTGAGGGTCAGACTTTCAATGGTGGTGACGTTAAGCCTCAGTACTTCTGTGCTACCCGTTTGTGCCACCAGTTGATCAGCTTCCATGAAGACCATTGTTTCAGCGTTGGTGAGTTCCAGGCTGACGTTCTGCGGAGTCGAACCGTCCAGCAGAGTGATCAGATAGTCCTCAACCTCTCCGTCGGGTGCTTCGCCGGTGGGCTCAAGTCCGCCGATGGAGCTGATCCGGAACCTCGCTGCAGTGGGGCCCACGGTTGATCCTGCCGGAATCTCATAGGAAATCAGGTTGCTGCCGGCAGTAACATCGAGTGTGTTTGCGATTTGCTCTCCCGGATCAGACCAGTCGCCATCGGCGTTGAAGTCAACCCATGCATCAACTTTTCCTGATTGCGACGCAGTTACTTCAAAACTGGACTTGGTGTTGGATGTTGCCAGAGTGATGGCATCCGTAATTTGCAATATGCCATCTTCATCACTTCCGTCTCCAGAGGCGTCTGATGTCGGTTGCCCATCCGTTTCCTGGTCAACGCTGGCTCCCATCGTGAGTGTGCCGGTTATGTGCCGCGCGCCATTATTTGCGAGAGTGACAGGATAGATCGCGGGAGCGTCACCAAAATCCTGTGCCGGCAAAACGTCAATGGTCACTTGAGCAGTGTTGCTCTCGTAGTTGTTTGACGCTTCGGGTGTGAAGGTGGTTGAAAGTGTCTGGTTGTTGCCAACCCCAAGTTCAGTTCCAGCAGCGGGAGTGTAGGCGAATGATCCGGGAACTGCACTCGTCGCATTCAGCTGAATAGCCGACAACGGCGTACCCACACCAATCGGCGAAGGATCGTTCCACGTGATGCTCGGGGTGGCTTTGAGAACATTGATTGACACACTTGTAGAGACAGGGTCATAGCCAGGCGTGGTGGGATTGAAAAGAACCTGCAGTTGCTGGTTCGGATTCGCATTCAGGAGCGTGCCTAAATCGGGTGTATAACTGAAGGTTCCCGAGACGTTGGCTGAGGCATTGAGTTGAGTGGCGCTCAATGGAGTACCGTACACGATGTCGGCCGGTGTGTCCCACGTGATCGTGGGGGTACTGGTAGTAACATTGATGGTGACGGTTGTTTCAGTGACGCTGTACAGGTCAAGGTTGTCCGGCGTGAAGGTAGCGGTGAGTGTTTGGCCTTGTCCCAGGTCGAGCACCGTTCCCGCTTGCGGTGAGTAGGAAAAACTACCTGCGATATTGGCGGTAGCATTAAGTTGGACCGAACTCAATGCCGTGCCGACGGCAATATCTTGCGGGTTCGACCAGTCAACCTGAAGTGGAGGCAGTGTTTCAAAGGCGCCGATGTCCAGTGTGTTGTGGACTCGCACGTATGGGTCGCCTCGCTGGTCATGATCCAGATCTGGGGCGAAAGTCTCTGAGGCAAATGCAGGGTCGCCTGCGTCGATCAGCGGGCTGCCTGGTTCAGGTTTGTGGGTTGGGGTAGGCCCCCCGTAGTCACTGAGGGCCAACAACAGGGGGGAGATGACTCCACTTGCATTCGCATCACCCACAAGATTTCCATGCACGGGGTCTGCTGCCTGCGATTCAGACAGAGTGGTGCCCGTGTTGTTTCCAATCAAGCTGTAGCGTACCGCGTCTGCTGAGATCAGAACCCCGGTGCCGGTGAAGTCGGGAGCAGGGCCGCCGTCGGTATTGTTGGCGATGACCGAGTTCTGGACGGTCAGGCTTGATGCGCCACCCGACGTTAGCGAAATGCCACCCCCCAAACCGTTTGCTGCATTGTTGACAATGGTGGAGTTGTTGATCGAAATCGCTGTATCGCTGGCGTGAATGCCCGCACCGTCTCCTTCCAAAGTATCGTTGCCGGATAGTGTGGTGTTGATAAGCTCCAATGAGCCACTTTCTACTCGCAGTCCGCCTCCCGGTGAGTTGGCCCCTTCGGTTGAGTTGCCTGAAATGGTGCTCGATCGTATCTGCACATTGGCTTGTGACCAGATTCCACCGCCACCCGCGGCATCTCCTGCCGTCAGGTTCGAATTGATCCACGAATCAACAATCGCCAAATCGCCAAGAAGCATCTGAATCCCGGCACCTGAAGCATCAGTTCCAGATGTTGTGTTTTCGAGGATTTTGGTGCTGTTGAGTGACAGTTTTCCTGAACTGTTGAATCGAATGCCCGCTCCGCCCTCGCTTGGATTTTGAGTATCGCCTCCGCTGATCGTTAAGCCATCGAACACAGCATCGAAGTCACTGCCGACAATGTTGAAAACACGTGAATTGCCTTGTGCATCAATGGTCGTGCTGTCGGCTCCCAGACCGTAAATCCCCAGTGGGCCAGTGACTTCCAGTGCTCCCAAAAGGCCATCCATGGCAATGGTGCCGCTCAAGCCTGCGTCGAATTGAAGTAGTGTGAAGTCTGCATGCTGGTTCGCCAGTGTGATCGCTTCACGCAGACTGAGGTCACCTGGGGTGGCACCCGGGTCAGGGTCGAGTTCGTCTTCGAGTGTCATGACGATCAGGCTGTTGTCTGTCACCGTCAACGTGGATGACGATTGGGAAAAGTTTCCAGAATCGTCTGTGACAGTAAACGTGACTACGCTATCACCAAGCGGAAAGAAAGTAGTGTCCGCAGAGACGGTCAGGGTATCGTCAGCAATGTCGCTGGCATTGGCCAAAATCAAATCAATCAGATCAGGGTGGTCAAGATTTGCACCTGATGGGGTGTTGGCATGGATGGTCAATGATGGGGGAAGATTGAACGTGGGAGACGTCGTGTCGACGATGGTGATCACAGCGGAGGTGTTCGCAATATTTCCAGAAAGGTCTGTTGCGGTGAATGTGATAACGTTGTCGCCCATCGACATTGTTTCCGGCTTGTCGTTTTGTAGCGTTGGGTTCGGGTCGAACACATCCTCAGCAATCGCTTCGGCCAGAAAGTCCAAAATGGCCTGATTGGTACCTTGGAAACCATTCGTGGTATTTGCTTCGGTAGAAATGTTGCGGGGCGTTGTTACTGTTGGCGGAACGTCTTCCCGCATCATCATTCCGGTGTCAGCAAGAATTGCCTTCTCAACCAGTGTCAATTCCTGTGGTGATCCGCCCGTCACGGTCACGTGGCAAAGCAAGTGAGTGCGAGGAGAGAATTGATAGTCGCCGTTCGGGTAATTTTCGCAATCGAGATGGGAAACGCTTGAGGCCAACGAGAATGTCGCCGGTGAGTACAGTGGGACTCGACTGCCGTAAACAGCGGTAGCTGTGGGACCATCAAAAAACAGTCCTGCATGGGGTCCTGCCCCACCCGTGCTATGTGCGTTCCATTGGGTAACATCCATGCGGTACACGAATGGCGAGTCGGTGTCAGTATTGATGAAGCGATTGCCATTTAGGTCTGAGACGTACCGATCGTACGGGGCCCAGGTGCCGGGGGTGATGATTCCGTTGCCTGCATCATCTGATCCGTTGCTGGTTGTGTTGCTGGTGAAACCGAGCATGTGTACCAGTTCATGCTGGATGACTGCCTGAAGATCAATCTCGCCAACGCCATCGGCTTCGTCGGGATCGGTGACGTATGTAAAAGCATCACTGCTGTCGAAAAAATAAACCTCCACATTTCCATCGACGTCCGATCCGTTAAGGTCGCCCTCGCCGAGAATTTTCGAGGGTACAACACGGTGCACGAAGCCGCCTCCCGGTACGACAGGACCAACAGCGGATGCTGCCTCTGCGATGCTGCTGCCATTAAAAGCTTCCGAGCTTACGTTGAGTGAAATGGTGGCATCGTGCAGAATTTCATTACCAAGACGGCTCGCAGCAGATTCCATCGCTGTCCTGTACTCGGCACCCAGAATGGGGTCGTTGAAGCCGATCGAGTTTCCTGCAAGAAAATTCAATTCAAACGAGACAGCGAGAAGTCTGCGGTCTTCCAGTTGTTCTGCTCGTAACAGGCGTTGGCGAGAGAAGCGTTGGCGTACGCCTCTTTCAAAACGCAGCTTTCTTGCATGCCGGTGCGGACGCTGATGGCGGTTGCGATTGGGGCAATGGCGTCTTGGCATAGGTCCAATGATGTCAGTGACGAGCTGGTTTGCACTGCGGCACCGTGCAAATGTTTCAAAAAACAATGGAAATGCCGCGAATAACCGTCCAAATGCTGTGTGCATGCAACACGCTGTTTGCGGGTGCACGCAGTCGCGTTTTTGACGGTTCGGAAGTGTACAATGTTCCATGAATCCCAGACTTTTCCACCGTATTTGTGAACAGAAAACGGGAAAATTGGCCCCCTGCTGCTGTATCAAATTGATCGCGACAGGGGAGCGTACTGTACGGCTTGGCGCGGTAAGATAAGCCAACGCGATGGGATAGCTTTCGCTGTCTATGAAATCTGCCTGTCGCAAAGTCCTGTTGCAAACCATGGGTGGTTCGTTCGCCGCTTTGCCATGAAAGCCGCGGGGAGCGTAGACAACGGTTTGCGCTGGCTCGGTTGCGGTCGCTGGAAATGTGTAACTTCCAGCAGTGAGTTACCGGACGGTGAGTGGATGTAGCGAAATCGGTCAGCGTCACGCATTGAATGTCGGTGAGCGGCCCCGCGCAAAAACTGGTTACACATTAATCTGAGCTCCTTTTTACTCTATCCAACGACTGGCTGATGTTGAGCATGCGACGTTTTCAAGCGACACTTTTTCTTCTTTGCGTTTTTCCTCTGTTTGATCGGTCAGGGGAGGTTTGTGCGGCTGATCAAGGGAAGCCCAACGTGGTTTTCATACTTGCAGACGATCTTGGGTATCGAGAGTTGGGGAGCTTCGGTCAGCAGTTGATTCGAACACCGAATCTTGATGCTCTGGCGAAACAGGGAATGCGTTTGACGCAGCACTACAGCGGTAATGCTGTGTGCGCGCCGTCCCGTTGCGTGTTGATGACCGGGAAACATCCCGGACACGCATTTGTACGAGCCAACAAGTCGACGCCTCCCGAGGGTCAGCAGGAGATACCAGCTGATGAGATCACCTTGGCAGAGTTGATGAGGCAACAGGGATATGTCACGGGTGCTTTTGGAAAGTGGGGCCTCGGAGGCCCGGATTCCACCGGTGCACCATTACGGCAGGGTGTTGATCGCTTTTTCGGATACAACTGTCAGGCTCATGCACACAGTTATTACCCTTCCTATCTTTGGGACGATGACCAGCACATCGTGCTTAACAACAATCCACCGGTACCCGGGCATGCTTCACTTGCTAAAGGTGCAGATAAATCGGATCCTGCGAGCTACGATATTTTCAAAGGACAGGACTATGCTCCCGACCGCATCAATGCGGCGGCGTTGGACTTTGTGAGGGACAACAAGGATCGACCATTTTTTCTTTACTACCCGACAGTGATTCCTCACGTAGCCTTGCATGTACCTGATGAGGATCTGAAGCCTTATTTGGATCTTGGTTGGAATGATCCACCATTCACACGCGGGAAGGGCTACGGGTATACCCCGCACTTCACTCCACGTGCTGCCTATGCCGCCATGATCACCCGTCTTGATCAATACGTGGGCAACTTGCTGGATCTACTGGATGAGTTGAAGCTGAGCGATAACACACTTGTTGTATTTACAAGTGATAACGGGACAACTCACCTTGGCTTGGAAGTTGACTTCACTTTCTTTAAAAGCGTTGGTGAACTTCGCGGACTGAAAGGATCACTTTACGAAGGTGGCGTTCGTGTGCCGACGATCGTACGCTGGCCTGGCCATGTCGAACCCGGAACAGTAAGCGATCGTGTGAGTGGATTCGAAGACTGGTTGCCAACACTCATGGAAGCTGTGGGAGGGGCTGCAACTGTTTCCGATGAGATTGATGGCATCTCTCTGCTCGCGACGCTGAAGGGGCAGAAGCAGCCAGAACGCGAGTATCTGTATCGAGAATTTCCCAGCTATGGTGGACAGCAGACGATTCGCGTGGGTGATTGGAAAGCAGTCCGTCAAAATATGAGTAAAGGCAATCTTGATATTGAACTTTACAATATTGCAGATGACATCGGCGAAAAAAACAACGTCGCAGCGGACAATCCGGCGGTGGTTGCCAGACTGGATAAGATGATGAGCGAAGTGCGAACACCTTCGAAAATGTTCCCTCTCAAGCCGTTGGACGGCCCGGGGAAATAGAGACGCATCGGTATGCAGCGGTAATGGCAGTCAGAC
>JAPOKD010000431.1 GCA_029977825.1 Planctomycetota bacterium
GCGATGCTTGGTGGCGTGGGTGATGACGCATTTGCGACGCGATTGGTTGACAATCTGAAAATGCATGAAGTGGATTGCGACGCGGTCCACCGATTTCCCGGAACAGCAAGTGGACTTGCTGTGATCGCCGTTGATTCGGTTGGACAGAATTCGATCATGGTGGTTCCGGGGGCAAATTCAAAAATTTCCACCAACAGCGTCCAAGCGGCTGAAACACAGATCAAAGAATCCGACTGCCTGATGGTACAGTTAGAAACTCCCAGCGAAACCATCCTCAAAGGCATCAGCCTTGCTCGGCTTCATGGCGTGCGTGTAGTCCTTGATCCGGCACCTGCACCCGTGGATTTGATTCCATCGCTACTTCAAGTCGACCTCATCTGTCCCAACGAAACTGAGGCGGCTGCACTGACGCAACTGCCGGTCACCAACACAACTGAAGCCGAGACTGCAGCAAAAAAACTTCAAGACCTCGGCGCGACAAATGTTGTGATCACGATGGGATCGCAAGGTGCGTTGTTACTTCAAGACAAGAACGCAGTGCTAGTGCCTGCAATCCCGATTGATACCATCGACACAACCGCAGCAGGCGATGCATTTGCCGGAGCGTTAGCCGTTCGCTGGGCGCAAACCGACGATTTACTCGACGCCGTCAAGTTCGCAAACGTGGCAGGTGCGATCGCCGCGTCGCGCAGGGGAGCACAAAACAGCATTGGGACCAAGCAGGAAATTGACGATTTACTGTTGCGTCAAGCAAAGTAGCAAACGTGTGAAAATCACTGCTTGATGGCTACCAGAGACCACCATACAAATTTTCATTTACCTTGATCGTCTGCTTTGCTGCCCCTGGTTCCGTGCCAGACCTGAATTCTTAGTGAACCGGCTTGTTATCACGAAGGTTTTATCGGTGCCGGCAGTTTGTTCAAAATCAGGACAATGAGGGTTGCTCCTATCCGATCTCATATGTCCCCCCATCTAATTCCATTCTTTTGCTGTATGGGATAGTTGAGGCCTTCATGGGGCCGTGACTCGATGTTGTGAGTGGGTCCCGTGATCAATCGCCTACAGGAATTTGTGTGCGCTGACATGGAATGATTCTGCACAGGCTCGCATAAAATCTTCCAGTACCGGTATTTTTTTAAAAGCGTTTGATCAACGCCACCATCACATGTGCAATTTGAATCATTAGAATATGTAACAAGCCATGTGGTCGGCGCAGTGTTCGTGTGGTTTGCAGCCAAATTCGCTAAGCTGGTTGAACTGCTTTAAATATCATGCGATGCCCAGAACATAAGTGCGGCGTTTGCTGACCAGGCGTTTTCAAGATGAGACGGGAAACTGGACCGTGGCCCGATGGGCAGGCATGCAAAGCCAACTCCCCAACAGTCCGATTTGGTTCATTGCACCACAAGCATAAGTGAATACGACAACACGAATTACAACCCACATGAAATACCAATCCACCATGCGATGCAGTTATCTTTTCCTGCTGATACTGAGCGTACTCCACACGCAAATCCTGGCCGAAGAACGTCCCAACATTGTTTTCATTCTTGCAGACGACATGGGCTGGAACCAACCGGGTTTCAATGGTGGGAATCCTGCGCTGACGCCCAATATTGATCAGCTTGCCAGCGAGGGAATGCGTCTGAACGATTTCTATACACACAGTGTGTGTGCACCAACTCGGGCAGCTTTTCTCACGGGCCGGTACGCATTTCGCACATGGAGTGACTGGCGATCAGAGGACTTTGGAAAACCGAGTTATCTGGCAAAACTGGGGTTGGAGCTGGCAGTGAATAGTAAAGGCGAACCAACGCGCCGCATTCATGCGTTGGACACAAACGAACGAACGATCGCCGAGGCGTTGGGTGATGCCGGTTACTTCACATCCATGATCGGGAAGTGGCATCTTGGAGAATGGCTTCCGGAACATCTACCCATGGGTCAGGGTTTCGACCACCAATACGGCCACTACGCTTGGGGCATAGACTATTACACCAAAACGATCGTCCATAATGCTCCTGCCCGATTTGCCGTTTACGACTGGCACCGCAACCAGAAACCTGTTCAGGAAGATGGCTACGCCACGGACCTGATTGCAGCCGAGGCCGAACGCATACTCAAGTCGCGCAGTCGTAAGAAACAACCGTTTTTCATGTACGTGGCATTCAACGCGGTCCACGGGCCATTGAATCCCCCCCCTGGCTTTGAGGGTGACCCGAACGACCCACTCGCGATAAGGCACGCCATGCTCAAGCGTCTCGACAGTGCCGTGGGTCGGATTACCAAAGCGATTGACAAGAATGGGCTAAGGAACAACACGTTACTGGTTTTCACGAACGATAACGGCCCAGTGCTGGAAGAAATGAGCACACCCTATCGGGGCACAAAGAACACCACATTTGAAGGCGGAGTACGTCAGCCTGCCATCATCCGTTGGCCGGGTCACACCAAACCCGGCACAACCAAAGACGGTCTGATGTTCATTTCAGACTTCTTCCCAACCTTCATCACCTTGGCTGATGGAAACCATCAACAGAAACAGAAAATTGACGGGATCGACATGACCTCGATGCTCTTTGAGGGGGAACCTAGCCCCCGCAACGAAATCATTTATGACGTTGCGGGCAGTGTGCGGGTTCCGACGATCCGAGTCGGAGACTTTAAGTTGATGGGAGATGCACTCTATAACGTAGTCCTGGATCCCTCGGAGCAATCAAATGTTGCAAGCAAGCATCCAGCCATTGTAAAAAAACTGCGAAGCCGGCTTGATGCGGTTGGTAAAGAACGTCCACCGCTAGGCGAGAAGCCACTTCTGATGGATCCACCACTACCGTACGTGTATGGATTGAATGAACAGAAACCGATTCCTCGCTGGCTGGTCAAAGCGGTTGACGAAATTCGGTCCGCCCAACCCAAGGACTGGGCCCCGGGCGAAACGCCGTGGCCCAAGGCACCTGTTGGTGCCAACGCAAGCAAAATGGATGGCCTCAAGGACGAGACTGGAAATCGCAAGTGAGCATGCTGGATTTCAATGCAGAGTAAAGTAGCTACGTCTGATGCGAGCGGCAGACGGTTGCTTTTCCATGACAGAAAATCCAGCGTCCAGAAAATCGATGACGCGTTATTGTCGACGCTCTGTTATCCCATTGCATACAGGACTCCACCGACAATCCCGAGCCCCCATACGGCAAACAAAAGAAGCAACGTAAAGATCACCAACTGCGGATGCCTATCGATGGCATGTGACAATTTAGTTTGCAGACGTTTCACCAGTGTGATTGGGCAGCGAATCGCAAACTTTCCATTCCTGATCCGCAGCAACTCACTCAGTACATCATCACAATCGGCAAACCGTTTGCTTTGGTCACTCGCCAGGCCTTTCTGAAGAAAATAACGCAATTCGGTAGGTACCGATTCCTGCCCGTCATGGACAAAGACCGCATCAGAAATGGGTGGCGGGGTGCGTGTTTTAGCGGCCTTGATCGTATCATGAAGCGTAAGCCCACTTGGGATCCAATCGGTCAGCGTCACCAATTCAAACAACAAGACGAATGCACTGTAGATATCACTTCGTGCATCGATGATCTGGACCATACCCCTAGCCTGCTCTGGCGACATGTATCTGGGGGTTCCCAACACAGTCCCCTCTTTGAGCGTCCCCGTGTCGAGCGGCAGACTGCCTGATTTCCTTTCAGGCGATGCATTGGTGTCGGTTCGTGGTATTCCTCGGGCGATTCCCCAGTCGGCAAGCCAAACCTCTCCGTGGTCACCAACGATCACATTTGCCGGCTTGACATCACAATGAATCAGATTTTCGCCATGAGCATAGGAAAGCGCGTTAACGACTGCGGCAAAAATATCCAGTCTCGCCTCGAGTGGAAAGCGTCTGTGGTCCGCCACATCCATTCCCCGCAGACTTTCGAGAATCTCGGACAAACTCCGACCCCGTATGTACTGCATCACAATCGCCAACTCGCCAGAGTCGAGCACGCCAGCATCATAAATGGTGACAATATTTGGATGCTGCAAACGGCCTTGAACGCGTGATTCTCGAAGGAAACCATCCTTCGCCTTTGCGGTCTCATGACCTCGCAGTGTCTTTACCGCAACCTGTCTCTGGATCAGCAAATCGTCGGCAAGCTTCACAACCCCCATGCCGCCACTGCCCAATTTCTGGTGAACCCTGTAACGATCCTTCGAAAGCTCCCCGACGTTCTCTACCGCACCAATTGATCGACCGCGTTCGTGCTGCACACTCACCAGTGTTGGGGAATCTCCATTTTCAGTATTCGAAGACGCACCGGTATCCACAGGTCCAATCGTATTGAGGGACTCAAGAGCTTCCGCGGGTGATGCAAATCGAGTTTCCCCGGTCAAATCAGATTCAGTACCTTCCGTGTTATGCGTATTGATATCTTTATCCCCTTCACGAGCTTCACCCTCAGACACACTTTCTCTCCTCGATCGCTCAATTCAACAGCCAGAAACCTGCAAAAAATCAACAGTCTACCGACTCCACCATAACGGAATACACCTCATCATAGGAGCCACATGCCGATCGACTTGCTGCAATTACAAACAAACCCTGCACGCGTTCCAGAATCGAGCCCTCATCGCCCCTCAGGAAATGCCTCAGGTGCTGATGAACTGCAATTTTAGTGCAGCAGGTCAAAACTCTTTTCCTGACAATTCTCAAAACTTTGCGTGAGGGTTCCCTGGCAAGTTCCGTTGAACAAGTTGCGTCTAATTCGAAACCTGCAACTCCGGAGCCGCTCATGTTCACTTTCCTCACGCATGCTCAAAAATCGCCCAAAGCCCGGCACAATCCACGATCAAAAGTCAAATCCCGTCGCAACCTTCGATTTGAAACACTTTCCCAACGCAAATTACTTGCTGCCGATATCGGCATGCCTGTGGAACACCTTCAACACGAAGCCCCCGTTGCCGAAAACGCGTTTCCTACCGACAAACAAGATCCAACAGACAAGCAACGTGCTTTTACCGGAGGCACCCTGCAACCGAACTATCTTCCCTTCAATCCGAATGGCAGCATCATCCATGTCGATGACAGCAATACCGGAGCTCAAAACGGCATGTCATGGATGACTGCCTTTGGCAATTTGCAGGATGGAATTGCCGCAGCACAACCTGGTGACTGGATTTTTGTCGCAGCTGGAACCTACAGCCCAGGCGCGACTCAGAGCGATTCTTTTTGGCTCAAAACCGATGTCGACCTTTTCGGTGGATATGAAGGCGCCTTCCAAGGTACACCCACCTCTCAATGGTATTCGCGTCACTGGAATACCCACAACAAGACTATTTTAAGTGGTGATATCAACGGTGATGACATCTATCCGACCACAACGAATGGAATGGAAGAGCCTGTCGCTGATATCGAATTCCTGAACAC
>JAPOKD010000006.1 GCA_029977825.1 Planctomycetota bacterium
AGAAAAAAGATTCTCGAATCACGAACAGAATTCACGCCACAAGTTCACGATTACAATCGTGTCCAGGAACCGGCACATTGATGACGATTTACACGAATCCAGTACATGCGTGTCTACATGAAAAGACAAATCAAATTTCTGTCAGTCACCCGTATCACGACCAGCGAACCATCATTGAATCGCGTGATGATGTTGAGAATTCTGCTGACATTAATCTTCTTGACTGCAACAGCACCTGCTGCTGAAAAACCGAACATCTTGATCATCTTTACCGACGACCAAGGCTACGGAGACTTGAACTGCTATGGAAGTGCGCAAAACAAAACACCACGCCTGGACCAACTTGCGTCGGAAGGGACACTGTTCACTTCGTTTTATTCACAGACGGTTTGTGGTCCTTCCCGCTCGGCATTGCTAACGGGGCGACATCCAATCCGCAGTAAAGGCTGGGGTATGCCGGCCAGCGAAATCACCTTCGCCGAAAAAATGCGTGGCGTGGGCTACCAAACAGCTTGTATTGGTAAATGGGATGTTTCCAACCGGAAGCCGATCATCGAGCGCATGCCAAACGCACAAGGTTTTGAATATTACTTCGGGACGTTGGGTGCGAACGATGGCGGCGGGGTGACTTTTCACGAAAACAATGAGAAGGCTGGATCTACCCGGGACATGGGAAGTCTGACCACCCTGTATACAAACAAAGCAATTGACTACCTCGAAAATCGGCGTGATCCGAAGAAGCCATTTGTTTTGTACGTAGCTCATACAATGATGCATACCATCATCGATGCCTCTGAACGATTCCGCGGCAAATCAGAGGGTGGCCTGTACGGCGATGTCGTTGAGGAATTTGATTACGAAACCGGACGTCTGCTTGACACCCTTGATCAGCTTGATTTGAGGGCCAACACACTTGTCATCTATACAAGCGACAATGGACCCTGGAATCAGGACAAGTACACAAAAAAGAAGAAGGGTCATCCCGCAGGTTCTGTTTTCTGGGGTGACGCAGGGCCACTACGCAACGGAAAAGGTTCTCCATATGAAGGTGGTTATCGCTTGCCTTGCATTGTTCGCTGGCCGGGACGGGTTCCGGCAGGAAGAACCTGCGATGCAATCTTTGCCACCATCGACTTCTTACCAACCTTTGCGCACCTGACTGGGTACACCGTCCCCGAGGATCGCCACATCGATGGCATCGATCAAACACCACTGCTGACTGGAAGGCAGGAAGCCGGGCGAGAACAATTTTATTTTCAAGGTGCTGGGATCCGTGTCGGCAAGTGGAAGTATCTGAAACCCAATGCATTCTTCTATGGCTATGCAGTGGAAGATGATCGTCAAAAGGTGGATGAACTTTACAATCTGGAATCCGACATTGGGGAAACGACAAACCTTGCATTGAGAAACCCGAAAAAAGTCAAAGAGCTCAAAGAACGAATGATCTCGGTGGAGGGAGCGGATCAGCTTCGTTCGGCAGATAGCAAACGATAAAGCGACAAACATTGGGAACAACTGCATTCCACTCGGAAAGATGAGATCCATGACAAGACACACCAGGTCGAGAGCCCAACGCTTTTACGGGGTCGACCGCAGAAATTTCATACATTACGTTGCCGCGTTATCAGCAATTCCGTCCTTCGCAGCTGTTGCTGATCAAATCTCCGGCAAAAACCACGAATTCGCTGACTACCCCTTTACCTTGGGCGTGGCTTCCGGAGACCCGGAACCGGACGGTGTGGTGATTTGGACACGTCTGGCGCCTTCGCCGCTGACTGGAGACGGTCTGCCACCTATCCCCATTGCAACTCAATGGGAAGTCGCCACCGACGAATCCTTCACCAACATCGTCCGCAGCGGTACCACGAACGCCACACCACAACTGGGCCACTCCGTGCATGTTGAGGTGACGGGACTGCAACCCTACCGCTGGTACTTCTATCGATTTCACGTGGGCAAACAAACCAGTCCAACGGGACGAACCCGAACCGCACCAGATCTGCAAGCAACACCAGATCAAATCCGTTTTGCATTCACAAGTTGCCAACACTATGAGAGTGGGTACTTCAACGGCTATCCGCACATGCAGCAGGAAGACCTCGATCTCGTTGTGCACTTAGGAGACTACATTTACGAATACGGAGGGCAAGACAATCGCCCTCGAAAACACATTGGTAATGAAATCGAGACACTGCAGGATTATCGCACTCGGTACTCACAATACCGACTTGATACCATGCTGCAGGAAACGCATCGTCTATTTCCGTGGATCGTAACTTGGGACGACCACGAGTTTGACAACAACTATGCTAATCTCGTATCCGAGGAACAGGGTGTCTCTCCCGAATCATTCTTGATGCGTCGCAAGAATGCGTATCAAGCTTACTACGAATTCATGCCGCTGCGACGAAGATCATTTCCTCAGGGGCCTGACATGACTTTGTATCGTGGTTGCCAATACGGAAAACTGGCGAATTTCCATGTGCTCGATACCAGACAGTATCGCACGGACCAACCGAATGGGGACCACCAAAAACCGATGACAGGCAAGGTCTTTGATTCCAACGCAACCATGCTGGGCAAAACGCAGGAGAACTGGCTGATGTCGAACCTCGCTGCATCGAAGGCCACATGGAATGTACTGGCCCAACAGGTAATGATGGCGCCGCTGAATCGTGGCGAGGGAAACGACCGACGTTACAGCATGGATCAGTGGCCCGGTTACGAAATCAGTCGCCGCCGACTACTGGACTTCTTTCATACCGAGGAAATATCCAATCCGGTTGTGCTGACCGGTGACATTCACGTGAATTGGGTCAATGATCTGCAACTGGATTTCGAGGATCCGGATTCGCCAATCGTGGGGACCGAACTGGTGGGCACATCGATGACTTCTGGTGGAAACGGTGGCAAGCCAATTCGAGAATATGAGCGAGCAGCATCACAGAATGACTTTGTCCAATGGCACAATACAAATCGCGGGTATGTATCTTGTGAAGTCACACCAAAAGCATGGAAGACCCATTTCCGAGCAACGCCTCAAGTTGAAAAACCTGACTCTCCGATCACCACCGCTGCTTCTTTCGTGATTGAAGCAGGAGAACCAGGTGCAAAGCGTGCGTGAGTTGAGTCACGTCACGATCGTGATGACGATCAGCTCCTGCACTCAGTCCATGCGAACACCGATCTGCAGCAAAATATTTGCATACCGCTGTTGATCGGCAGTCTGAATAGTCAAAACATGGTCGGGCGTACTGACAGCATCGTAAAACTTCCACTTATCGATGGGCTCCAATTCCAGGTCAATGCCTGCATCTTTGATCGTTTTACGATAGTCATCCCAGACCGGAGGATCGCCATCCAGTGCATAAGGACCGCTTGTTTCAGTCTCCATGGTCTGGATGGTTTCCACAGGGACAGCTGACAGCACAGCTTCCAGAACTTGATTGCAGGTTGGTACGCCGGGCATCAAATTAAGGCTGATCAATTCGGCACGTGGCCCCCGTTTGCTGGCTGCAGGATAATTCCCATCAGCGATCAGGACAGTGCTGTGATGTCCTGAGGCGGCCAAAATGGCGTTGATTTGCGGATGAATCAGCTTGTGACGTAGCATTTCAGGCACACTCTTCGTGAAAGTGGGTAAGGACGGTGAACGAACGCATCTCGTCTCATCGGATGTTTTCGCTACGATAGTAGCGACTAGCGTCCCTTCACGGTTACGAATCGTAAAGTTGCATTGTGACGGAGACGCGTTTTATCGGAAAGTGTGTTGAATCGAAGACTAAAACTTGGCACGTTCCTCGGGATCGGACTCTATATCCACTGGTCCTTTGGGCTGATGATTGCGTACATCGCTCTGAGTGCATCTGGTGATGGAATGGTGGGCGTTCTGTATTCCGTCGCGCAATTACTGGGTGTGTATTTTTGCGTCACGCTGCACGAATATGGTCACGTTCTGGCCGCGAGGCGTTTCGGCATCGGAGCGGTCGACATCACGCTGCTGCCAATTGGTGGGGTTGCTCGGCTGAAATCCATGCCCCGAATTCCGTGGCAGGAACTCGTCGTGGCGGTCGCAGGCCCTGCGGTGAACGTGGTCATCGTAAGCCTTTTGCTGTGTGGATTCATCCTATTTTCCAATGAAGCACTTTTATACGCTTTCAAAGGTGCCCTGACCTCAGCAATCTCAGGGCAGGGCATGGACCAACAGACTCTGCAAACGATGGAGGCTGTGCTGATGCATCCCTCCTTCACGGGCTACGCCATGATGTTGGTCGGCGTCAATTCCATGCTAGTCCTGTTCAACATGCTTCCAGCGTTCCCGATGGATGGTGGCCGTGTGTTTCGTAGCCTTCTCGCTATGTTCTTGAGTTACCGCCGAGCCACATGGATTGCATCACGGGTAGGCCTACTTTGTGCCGCGGCAATGGCATTTTTCGCATTGAACTCCACTCCAATCCTTTGGATCCCTGTGTTGATTGCAGTTTTCATTGGATACGCTGGCTTGGCGGAAGCAAAACAGGTCGACACCATGGAGTCAGTACGCGGCTTAACGGTTCGCCAAGCCATGGTACCCACGAATGCGAGTATTCCAATGGACACGCCACTGATGCAAATTTTTCGCATCTGGCAATCACATCCGGTACAGGCACTTCCTGTGGTTAGCGATCATGGCATCGTCGTCGGCATGCTCCACCTGCGAGATGTAAGACTTGCGCTCACAAACAAACAAGATGGACTTACGCCTGCCAGCGAATTGGTTGATCGCAAGAATTACCTCGGTCCAGCACGGGTCGATGAACCACTTGAAAACGCAATTCAACGCGGCAGTCGCCAAACACGGCAAATTCCAGTGGTCGATTCTGATGGCTATTTGATGGGAATCCTTGACTTGGATTCGATGCTGATGCGAGCTGAATTGGCGAAGGACGATCTACTCCGTCACGAAAACGAAGCCTCAATTGGGCCAGAGGAACTGACCAGTGGCAAGTTTCCAACACCGCGCAACTTCGCGGACCCTTCCAATGAATTCAGTCACTTTGATCAAACCAACTGATATCAACAAGCTTCTGTTCTGCGCTGATTTTCTGTGTTGATCCTCTGATTTGATTTCCCGGGTGACGGGCAAAGTTACTCTTGTTATCCCAGCTGAAATCTGTTTTCAGAGCGTCCCTTCGGCGGATTGCCCACAGTCCGCGTCACCGACAGACCTTTCAATCTGGATTGTGGTGTGGTCGATATTGAACCGTGAATGCAACATAGAACTCGCCTGTGCCAGTAACTGATCGTCATTCTCCAGATTCGGTCGCACCAGATGGGCTGTCATCGCCACTTCGGTTGTGCTGACGGCCCAGACATGCAAATCATGCACCTCACTGACATTGGGCAACTCCGACAGTGCAAGATGCACTTCATCAAAATCGATATCAGGTGGCACTGCCTGTAATGCCAGATGAATTGAGTCTTTGAGCAAACCCCAGGTACCGAGAAAAATAACAGCCGCAATCACAAGACTTGAAACAGGATCAATCCACGACCATTGCGTCCACATGATCACGAAGCCCGCACCCACGACACCAAGTGAAAGCAGAGCATCGGCAGCCATATGAAGATAGGCACCACGAATATTGAGATCCGTTTTGCGTCCTCTGACGAACAGCAACGCTGTGCCAGTGTTGATAATCACACCGACCGCCGCCACGACAATCACGATTTCAGCAGGAACTTGAGTCGGCTGTACCAGACGCCCAAGTGCTTCCCACGCGATTCCGCCGACGGCAATGAGCAAAAGCAGTCCGTTGAATACAGCACCCAATATTGTCGAGCTACGCCAGCCATAGGTGCGCTGCGGACTGGGTGGCAATTTTGCCAGTGCATAACCACCCCAAGCCACCAACAGACCCAGTACATCGCTCAAGTTGTGACCAGCGTCAGCCAACAAGGCAAGTGATCCGGTATACCACCCAAAAAACGCTTCTACACCAACAAAACCAAGGTTCAAAATGACTCCGGTGGCAAATGCCCATCCATAGGACTGACCTGACGGGTGATGATGGGCACATTGATGCATGAGCGTCTACCTGCAAACTAACTGATCAAGACATGAGTGATTGGTCCATCAATGCTGTAACGGAAGTTTGTGGAAGTCGACCAGCAGGACTTGATCCGGTGAAAAAACCTCGCCTCACAATGCCTCCACCAACTGCATCTGATGAATTTCCGATGTATTCAAATCGGCTCGAATGCTTCCTGGTAGAATCCGAGCACGACTGACAGGATTCGGAAAATCGTGTAGAGAAAAAAGAATGCGACCGACACAAGAATCGCTCCCGAGATTGTACGGGAAATGATCTTCATCGCCCCTTGCGCACGCTCATCATACTCAGCAGCAAGAAAAGCAATGGACTCGGAATCTGTTCCCGAATGTTCTGCAATTTCAATCTTGCCAATGAAGTCATCCGGAAAAATCCCGGTCTTATCCAAAGCAGTGGAGAGTGTTGCACCCTCCAAAATCGATTGTTCTGTATCATCGCGAGCTGCACGATAGTAATCGCTGTCAGTTGCATCGAGTGCCAATGCGATCGATGCCGTTGGCTCCAGACCTGCTCCCAAAGCAATCGACAAGGCCCGACAGAATCTGGCAATTGTGATCGTCTGAATCGACTGCCCAAGCTTTGGAACCATGTAGATCAATGGCACCATGTTTTGCACACCAGCAACATTTCGGAAGAAACAAAAACTCGCACCCCCAAGAATCCCAAAGAACATCAGAAGATATCCCCAAAAGATCAAAACACCCGTTCCCCCGCGCAGCCCCCAACCGAGCAGATCAGTCATTTGGCCGCCACCAGGTGGTGTGAGAATCCCCATGAGATAAATCAACAGCGAGATGACGCAAATCGCTGCTGTAAGCATGAAGGCGGGATAGGCGATAGCCCACAAGAATCCACGACGCAATTGTTGCTGTTTGTGGTAATGCTCGCTGAGTAAGGAAAGCAGGTATTCCAACTTGCCGGTTAATTCCCCGACCCTGACCATGCTTGTCATCAACGCGGGGAAGAATTTATTCTCGCCCATAAGCACATGCAATTGCTCACCCTGCTTCACTCCGGTGATGAGTTGCTTGATTGCAGCCTGTTGTCGTGCAGAGCCAATCCTGCTTTCACTTTCCAACAGAACGAGAATGTCTGCACCTGCATGCAAGCCCGTGCCAAAGCGATGGCAGAAAGCAGCGGCTGCAGAAAAGGACATTCGATTCAAAAACACGCGAAGGACGCCTCATACGACCAAAGTGGACGGGACACTAGCTGTATTGTGGCCATTATGACTGATCAATGGGTAGAGGCTACCTGTTTCACGCCGCTCGTTTCCCAACTTCCTCAGCATGATGGAGCTCATGGCCAGAGCGAGCTTCGTAAGCACGAAGTGTTTCCTCGACCTGCTGAAGTTGTTCAGACGCGGTTTGAGACAAATCGACGAATAGGGTTAGGACCCCTGAAATGACACACCAGGAAGCCTGTTCATCATCCAGGACTTCCATTCGCACCTTGAAACCGGTTGCCCGGGCATCATGAAGCCGTTGCCGCAGTCTAGAAACCACATTATCACAGGGCAAATCGCCATTTTGCGATCCACCGGAGGCAAATTTTCCTTTTGCAATCATCGGGCGTCCTGTCGTTTACGGGCCAAGCAGCGCAGCCACTGCAAGCGAAACAAATTACCCACCCGCCGAGGTCACACACGGACGTGGCAAACTGTGCGGGATCGATCTTTCCGTCTGTAGCAAATGAACCGACTTCGACGATAGATCAGGTGAGGGACAGGGCAAGTACGTGCTGTTGTCAAAATTTCATTTTTCCGGGCCGGCCAAGTCAACATGCAGTCGCAGCATTCCAGCAACACAAGTCACTCGCCAGCCAGTCCCGTCCCCCCCCGAGCGACGGCTGCCGATACCGTCGATCCACAGCATCAGATTCAATATCTGAAAAGTGAACTGAAAAAGACTCAGGCACTGGCGGCACTGGGCGAGTTGACCAGTACAGCGACGCATGAATTCAATAACGTCCTGATGACGATTATCAACTATGCACGACTTGGTATAAGAAACCGCGATGACGCCAGTCGTGATAAAGCTCTCAGCAAGATCCTGGAAGCTTCGGAGCGTGCGGCCAAAATCACAGCAACGATCCTTGCGCAAGCCAAGAATCGAAGTGAGAGCATGGAACCGACAGACCTGGGTGCAATCGTTACTGATTCGCTCGTCTTGCTCGAACGGGAAATGCGAAAGTATCGTATAGCGATCGAAACCCAACTTGACCCCAACGTCCCCAGAGTCGTGGCTAGCGGAAATCAGATTCAACGCGTGCTACTGAATCTTCTGATTAATGGACGCCAGTCCATGCCGGAAGGAGGCACTATTCTGATTCGCTTGAGCCCAAGCAGTGATGGTGAATTTGTGGAATTGGTGGTACGTGATTCTGGATCTGGCATCCCACGTGAGGCTTTGCCACACATCTTTGATGCCTTTTACACCACCAAAGATGGTCCTGATGAATCTGGAAAAGGTGGCACAGGCTTAGGACTGGCAGCCTGCAAAGAAATTATCGATAGTCACAACGGGCGTATCCGCGTAGAAAGCACGGTAGGACGTGGCACTGCCTTCATCATCCGTCTCCCATTGAGCAAAGACCCAAAGACTGCCGGTTGAGGGCGTTCACCGATTCACGCAATCAACACTGCAAGACGATACGCATCAGCTTGCACAGTCCGTACCTTGTCACTCGCTTTTTCGCTGCAGTTGAACCATGCAATCACTGAGTGAATCGGAAAATTCGTCCTCCTCCTGACATCGTGCTCATCAGGACTTCACCATCATCGGTTTGACCAAATGTAAATACTGGAAGGTTATCCCAAATGATGGGACGATTTTCGGTCACCGTGGCTTTGGCCGAATTGTATTTCAATGCCCAAATTCGCCCGCTAATGTAATCACCATACAGGTAGTAACCATTGAGAATTGGTGTCTTGCTACCCCGATAAACAGCACCACCTGTGATGGACTTGCCCCATGCTTCCGTGTGGGGATATTCAGCGATGGGGTCAATTAGCTCCGCACTGGGACCTGAACCCGGGCCACCTGCAAGTGTGAAAGCATGGGCAGCCTCCCGCAGATTCCAACCGTAGTTTCCACCCGCACGAATCAGATTGACTTCTTCCCATTCGTTCTGCCCCACATCTGCTGCCCACAGATCACCTGTCTTTTGGTCGAATGCCATCCGCCAGATATTCCGGATGCCAAAAGCATAGATCTCAGGACGCGCCTTCGGCTTCCCCACCAGTGGATTGTCAGTCGGTATGGCATAGGGCATTTCACCGGAAGCTTTGTCCACATCGATTCGCAAGACTGAACCCAGCAGCGTACTGACATCCTGGCCACTGCCCAGAGGATCATTTGCTTTTCCTCCATCACCCAACGCAACATAAAGGTAACCATCAGGACCGAACACAATCGTCCCTCCGTTGTGATTCCAAAACGGTTGTTGGATCTCGAGTAATTTCACTTCACTCGCCAAATCAACCGTTGTTCCATCGACTGCGAAGAAGCGGCTTATCACGGACGTGTGAGGTTGCTCCCTGGTTGTGTAGTAAACATAGAAGTAGCCGTTAGTTTTGAACTGAGGGTGAAATGTCAGTCCCAGCAATCCTTCTTCATTCTCACGATCTTTGTACGACACGCGTTTGGATAGATCGCCGAACAAAGTTGGTTGCTCAACATCTTGATCAGATGCATCAATGAAGAAAATCTTCCCTCGTTGTCCTGCTATGAAAAGTCGTCCACTGCCATCACCTGCACCGGTCAGAACGATTGGCCGATCCACTCGCAGACGAGGATAGGCATCCACCACCTTCACGGGCATCGGCTTGTTATCCAGCGTCGAAGGAGGCTCAGCAAGATTCACTGTGGACTGCCCAAGCAAAGCCGCACTTTGGATCATCGTCAGGCCGAACCACACAAGGCAGAAACGGAACGTCATTACAAAACCTGTCAATCAAGGGAGTGAAACTGGGATAATGTTCCGCCAGTGCAATGAATACGCACCAGCACACTCATGTTACCCATAACTTGTTATCTGGCATGTGCAACTTGTCACTCCGCAGCAAGCGTTGGAATAATCGTTGGCAACTGGCGGACAATGAATCTTGGCAACAACATTAACGCACGATCGCTCGTTTCATCAATTGCCAACCGATACTTGAGCGGGGATGAACCTGCCATGACTTTCTTTATTCGCTCAACAAAATCAGCCCTTGCTGGGCCCAGTGGGGGTGTCCAAACAAAAATCGGCAGACGGTCATAAGTAGCTTCCGTACCGACCCACCAGTGTTTTGAGTCTACTTCTCGGACTTGCAAACCCATCGGCGACAGTGTGTTTCGGAGTGTAGTTCCCGCATCCACTTCCGTGTGAGGCATCAATAAATGCTCAGGTGGAGCACCACGACGAACAGCATCCTGCCAATTGAAAACGCAAGTGGCTTGATTTCGTTTCGCGGCCCTACGCAGCAATCCGGCAACGCTCATGGGTGCATCCAACTGCGGTCCAAAATCGCCACCTGCCAGCACCGTCCATTCTGTCTGTGGATCGTTAACCTCAGTGGCCCAGCGCCCAAATCTCGCGTCCTCCATTTGGGGTGGAATCCCGCGCATCCGCCTTAATGCCTCGGTTGCAAAGCAAACCATCTGGCTAGCTTCTCGTGGATTTACATCGGCATTGTCTCCGGCAGCAAATTGCGTCAGAAACTTCTCAGCCGAAGCACTACCTGCACCAAAATCATCTAATGACTTTAAACGACCGACCGATTCATCAAAAACATCATCCCTCGGCGTTATCAATAACAAAGTTGGCTGTTCGCGAATCTCCGCCTTTAACACACCTGCGGCTTCTTCAAGTAACTCTCTGGCAGAACGCCACTCCTTTGCCGTAGGCACCTGCTGCTGGATGTCTGCTCCGGCCAAATCGAATGAAGGCCAGTCCATTTGAATTGGAACCCCGGTGACCTGACTGACCAGTAACATCAAGTCAGTAGCGGGATATCCATCTGATGCAAGAGCAAGTCGAATTGCAAGGTCGGCTCTCAAGTCAAGTTCTTTGGGAACAATCTGTATACGAAGGTCTTCATCCTCTTCGACTGCCGCTGATTCCAGTTTCACCTCCTCCATAGTGGGTGGAGCTTGCAGGGTAGGCTTCGCCTGAGCTCCATCGTCGAGGAGGAACTGAGTGTATTGGGCAAGTTCTGGAGGCAGCTCCTGCATCCCGGGTCCGAGATCAGGTTCTTCGGTATCCTTGGCAGTTGCCGAGTCAACACCCGCCGAATCATCAGTCGAGACAATCGCTTCTGAATTGTCGGGTGGACCGAGCACTGATGGTGGCAACAAATCGCTTGGTATCGGCTGGCCCGTGGCCTCGTTGCCTGTTTCTGCATTGCTCGGGGTCACATCAGAAGTCGTCGCTGGTGGGCTGTCCGGTGGGCTTGCTACTTCATTCAGGCCATTCACCTCGGATGGCTGATGTCCACGATCAGGGCCAGTGGACTCGTTGAGATTTCCTTCATTTGGATCTGTCGAGGGCGTTTGATCCTGACTGCTTGCTGTGTCCCCCGACAGAGGATCGTCCTTCACTTGGTCGGTGCCAGAGCTTCCTTGCGGCTGCGAAGTCTGATCAGAATCGCCAGATGAAGCATTCCCAGCGTCATTCGACTGAGCCTCAGCCGTTGTCCTTTGCTGCCCCCAAGAACTAACAAACCAGCCAAAGAACATGACTGCGGTAATCAATCCTGTTGCAGCGAGAGCGACAACGAGGGCAATCTGACGTGATTTTTGAGTCTTCGCATTCTGCCAATCTGGGTGCATTGCTCCCGAAAGGCCATCCCCGGATTCTGGAAGAACAGACTCCGAACCTGCAAAGCCCTCCTCAGCGGTAGGCGGTATCGCACCCGTGGCAAGGCCGGGTTCGGCGGCGATCGCTTCCTCGGTAATTGCCTGGCTATCGACACCCGAACGCCCAATTTCAACTTGACTCTCCGGGCGTTTGATCTCCACCATCGAGCCGCACTTTGGGCAAGCGGCGATCGTGCCAACGATTGCTGCGTCCGAAACCCGGAGTTGACTCGCACAGGTCAGACACTGGACTGCAAATGGCTTAAAAGACAATGGAAATGCTCGAAAAAGAGTTCCGAAACGGTGATCTGATTCAATCCAACACTCGGCAAGATCAAAAACAGGCCCGCTCAAAATCCACGGTTTGCTTCCGGTTCCCGCAAGCATTCATCGTGGACCACGCAAATCCAATTCTACGGGGATTCGACCCAACTTGCATCACTTTTATGCCAGAGTCATCTGAAGGAATCAACGAAAGCAACTATTTGGCTTTGATAAATAAACAAAATTTGCAAGCGATCAAGGTTCCATTGCGAGCAAAAAAAATCGGACTGACCCCGAGGGGTCAGTCCGCAAGAAATTCAAGCTGTATCACGAAAAAAGGAGCTTAACTCCAGACTTGATCGACATCATCGGCCAAGAGATCGAGTAATGCGTTTTCTTCCTCTTCGTCACGCATATCAGAAGCGATAGCGGCTTCGGTTGGGTCCAGAACTTCCGGTGCCTTGGGACAGTCAGTGATAGCAATTTTCTCCACGGAGCTGATCTGGCCATTTCCTAAGCCAGCGAAGACGTCGTCCGCTGAAATCACAGTCGCGGAGTCGCTACTGACCTGACCGACAACCTGCTCACCCTCGCCTTCGTTGGAGCCTTGCAGGAGTTCAAGCAGCACCAGATTAGCGTCCATGGCAGTGACACGGCCATCACCGTTTACATCCGGATAGATCTTCGATGCAGAGTCACTACGACTGCTCTCGCCCTCACCCACGAGTGACAACTGGTTGATGACTAAAAGAGCGTCGATCGGACTTACGAATGAATCGCCGTTAACATCCGCGTTGTTGCTTTGATTCTGCTGCCCAGAACCTGCAGAGCTGATGGTGATTGACAACACGTCGTGACGAATCTCGTCGACAGCAATAGGATCATTGTCCCCGAAAAGAAGCGTGTCGTGTTGGGGTGACAGATCAGCCGGCGAACCCTTGAACTGGACTGTTCCAGGCGCGGTGGCCTCAAAATAGATCGTAACTAGTTCAGCTGGATTATCGTCCGTGTAAGGTAAATTGAAGTCCGTCCCAGTCCGAAAACTTCCGACCTCGTCGATGACGCCCGGTGTTGCTGCGGTACCAGAGCCAGCAGCCGCGTTGAATAAATCGCCGAAATCGTGATCGAAGTCGAACGCCCCGCTGGTCGGCTGAACAGGTGTAAGATGATCAGCTGAGTAGAGAACATCCAAGAAACCGGCATACACAAGGGTATGCGCCAAAACTGGTCTCAGATCATCAACTATGACTTGAAGACCAATCTCATCATTTACGGTAACCTGAGACGGATCCAATGCATCGCCGGCCCGATTAACCAGTGCGAAGTCATACGCAACACGTGCAGTTCCTTCCGGTGCTGCAAGTTGCTGATTGCCCAGGGCGATCGTGACGTTCGCCGATGTGAACACACCGTCAGTCGTGACGACGAAGTAGCTGAACTGCTCCAAGCCATTGGCGTTGTTGTTGGGCTGATAGCTGAGGTAGTCATCACTAAGATCGTTTGGTGTGCCATTGTCTTCAACCAGGACAACACCCAAGGAAGAATTATCAAGCAGACCGAACTCAGTAATGGTACCGTTTTCGCCGAGATTATCATTCTCCAGAACATTCAATACGCTACGTGGTGATGACAGGCTACCGTTGTTCACAATCACATTTCCGTTGGAGTCGAGCCCATCGGGAAATGAATCATCAACCGCCGCAGTCGGAAACTCCGAATCCGGCAGAATCGTCAACTGGGTCGAATTGAAACGCAACTGCTGAATGGTTAAAGCGTCATTTTCACCAAAGAGAACGCATTCAGATTGCAGTGTGTTTGCAGGATCACCGGAGAATTCGGCAATGCCTGATGCGTTTGCACGCATGGTCGCTTCAAAGAGAACCACCGCACCTGCGTGTTGCTGCTGGTCATCGACACTGAATGGCTGAGTGCTTCCAACCTCATTCAACACACCTGGTACCGCAGCATCACCCGAGCTGAATGTTCCAGGTTTACTGAAGAGTGGGCCAAACGTAACATCGAAATCAAGACCATCATTCGGCGTGCTATCGACTGTTGAAACCAAAGCCGACGTGTAAAGCAAATCCATGAATGCCGAAATGACACCGTTTGGTATGCCCGGTCTCAGATCATCAACCGTCACACGGACGGTGAACTCATCGCCAACAGAAACATTCTGGATTGGGTTTCCGTTAGTGCCATCAAGGATCTCGACATCAAATTCCATCAGGTCATCGTCTTGAGCACCGGGCAACATGTTGACCGTGACGGTTGCCTGATCAACCAGTCCAGCCCCATCCTGAATGGTGTACAGAAACTGCTCAGTTCCGGAAAATCCGTCTTGAGGGGTATATCGGATGGATTGCCCACCGGCAACAACCGAGATGATACCGCCATTTGTACCGGCACTGACGCTCGTAATCGCCGACCCTCCATTGATACTCGCGATATCGTTATCCAAGACTGCCAGCGGCCAATTCACAGAATTCGTGGGGATGTTGTAGATATCATCTACGGCGAGCGGCACATTTGACTGGAACTTAACGTCTACAAAAACAGATGCCGTGGCAACATTGCCAAACGGATCGCGCACAGTGTAACTGAACGAATCCAGTCCGATGAAACCGCTTGGCGGGGTATAAAAGATCTGATTATTGGTCGGCGGTGGCACGATACCGCGTGTGCCAGTGGTATTCAGGCTATCGATGATTAACTGGCTACCAGCCAACTGGAAGTCGTTTGCGAGGACATCCAAAGGCACGCTGATGGAATTTCGTGCGACGTCAAAGTAGTCATCGTTTGCGATGTCGGAACCCGTGAGAATAGTCACTTTATGGTCCTGCACCTCACCCGTTCCGGCGAATCCACCAGCTCCAAGATTCCCGGTTTTACTGAGCCGTAGACGCAAGTAGGTCTCACCGGTCAGAGCACTGGAAGGCACGGCCACTGGGACTGAATAGACGACGTTCGTCACGCCTGTGTTGATTGCACGATTACTCAGAAACTGCTCACCGGCGTCTTCAAAGTCACCATCCTGATTGAAGTCGAGAAAGGCCTGAAGATAGGCAGTCGATCCCGTGTTGTTGGTAATCGTCACATCGAAATTCGACGTGCCACCTGGAGACAATGGAGCTGTCTGCAGGACACCATCTTCATCATTGACCGACTGGTTCAGATCATCACCATCTGCGTTGATCGATGGAAAGCCGTCGACATCACGGTCAGGTGCTGTACCAATCGAAAGCCCATCAACAATCCCATGTCGAGCACCATCAGGAAGTGAAGTGCCATAGGAATTTGGAGCATCCCCGAAATCCAGGGTCGAGCGGAACCCAAAATTGTACTCGTTTGAGGCTGCAACCCCATTGTAAAAAATGTTGTGCTCACCGCTTGCAGGACTCGAAACCTGATATCCAATCGGTGCAACAGCCCGTATGGTGTAATTTCCTGCCGTGCCGAAGTTGAAGTAGTAGCTGCCATCCTCATCAGAGCGAACGTTTGTCTCACCCACGTCCGGACGATCGTCGTTATCGGTATCGAGGAAGATATAAACTCCTTCGAGTGGTGCTTCGTTGGCATCCATAATGCCATCTCCGTCAGCATCATCGAATGCGACGCCCGTTTTCACACCACTGACAATACCAAAACCAAACTCGACTCCGCTGACTGTCCCTGAATTCGGAACGTTGACAGTTACGACAGACGGAGTTGTCGCGAGGTAGGTTGCTGGTGCAGCAGCGTACAACTGAACAACGCCTGCACTGACACTCAGCGAGAACGTTCCATCAACACCGGTCGTGGTAGTCGGTTCACCGGTGCTGTACACGCCGTCCCCATTCGTATCGGCAAAGACAGTCGCGCCGATGAGACCACCATCGCCGGAACTGTTGCCATTCAGATTCTCATCAAAGAAGACCCTGCCGCTGACCGAGCCACCACCTTGGGTACCGGATGAAAGCAAGTGAGCCAACGTGTTGGTAATTTCACTCTTACCAATGAAGCCCTCTGCAGCGCTGTAAAAATCATCCGCAAAGACTGGTGCTACGTCATCTGACGTACCGTAAATACCATCAGGTCCTATGGATTGGAAATATGGGATGGAGTTGGCAGAACCTTCGTCAGAAAGCGTACCGGTGAAGTTGTTCCCATCTGTGTGAGCCATCCCCAAGACATGGCCAGCTTCATGTGCGACTACCGCTGCCAGGAAGTCACCGATGAAGTCAACTTGACTGTTGTTGGGGCTAATCCCACCATCGACAGCATCCTGAGCATCCTGACCAAAAGCATCAAGCGCGAAGAAGCCGTACTCTGATAGATCAAAGTTGCCCAAGTCCACGCTCTGAGCATATCCGTAAACACCGTCATTATTGATATCAAGTCCGCTACCACCAATCATCAGACGCGTAAGACGCGGATCATTCATTGAAATCTGACCACCATGGTCGCGGCTATTCAGGATACGTACCGCGTACTCACCAGGGACTGACGACTCAGCGTAGTCGCCGTTCTCCCCAGTATCGGTCAAGTCCTCAAAGATCCGGACCGTTCCATCAATTACCCGATCGATGATGTTGTTTGCTGCATTCAAATCGCCGGCCTCAATGCCCAGCAGAGGCAGAGACTCAACCAGACTTGGGATCCTCACGAACCCAGTCAAACCAACCAGATTCCCGTCGAGCACGTCGCCGTCAAAGTCCAGATAAATAATCTGTGTATCACCAACTGCCAGCTCTTCGGTGACCGGCCGGTAAGCTCGCAAACCAACTTGATAGGTATTAACGACGCTGAGCACATCGGGCGCTACCGTGAGATGATAAGTACCATCCCGAGGAATGACTGTCGTCCCAGTAGCATTTCCCAAGGTCTGTCGGGGCGCGTGGTCTCCGAAGGGCGGGTCGCTGAATGTTGTTGCCGAACTTCCGAAGATCGCTTGCCCGCTGGAATCACGGATGATGAACTGGTTGGCAGCCCCCAAAACAGCAACATCAAGGATGTCACCGCCGCGGAGTGTCATCGCGAACGTATCCAAGTCAGCCGCAAAGCCAGATTGAGTCTGCTCTGTACGAACCGGTAATGTGCCAAAGACGTCGACAGTGTCCTGTTGTCCGAAACCGGTACCAATCGGAACCGCGTCAGCGTTGGCGATTGAATCGTTGAGCCCCATGTCAAGGAAGCTCTCCGACTCTGTGAATGTGTATGACTGAACCGAGCCCACGTTCCGATTGAACGTGTATTCCGTCAAGTCCGGGGCAGGAGCAGTGGGCAAATCCGTCAGGACCGCAAGCAATCTTCGCTCCTCCAATCCTTCCATGTTCAGACGCCGCCTCTTGGAGAGGGCCTTCGCACGCTTGGTATTCTTGTCGGATCGTAGTTTTTTAGGTTGATTTCGTTTGATCATCGAGTGTCTCTACCAAATTCGCGACTGACGGCGTTTCAGCGGTTTTGTCGGAACGGTTTATAAGGATGAACAGGGTCACAGATTGATCGGCAATTCCGTAAGAGTCGGTATTACCCTAGTCTTAACGGCATTTGGCGGCTTGCGCATTGTCTAGCATCGGTAAAAAGGTTCACTAGCGTTTGCCAAACAGTCGGTAGCTCCCAATGCACCCGTCAGGCAACATAGGAAACTTAGGGGACAAGGGTAAGCCGAGCGTGCGATTCTAATTACGCCCGTAAGGGTGTCAACGAAACGCATGTTATCGGATGCATCGCAGGTGCCAAAGTTCCGAGGAGTCACCCAGAATCCTATTAATCGGACCAACCGGATTACCGGTGGCACCGACAAGATGGTGTATTTATGTACACAATCGAGCAAAATGAAGGGATTCTTCTCGGCACGAAACATAGATTGCGGCGGATCCAGGTCTTACCAACGCAAAAAAACCCGCCTCGGTACACCGAAGCGGGTGAATGGAGTCTTAGCAGGTAGTTTTTCTTCCAAACGAGGTCTGCTTACCAGTTGTATTCGGTACCGAACGAGAAACCTTGCACAACCAAGTCATCGAGCACATACGCAGGATTAATGACGGTTCCGCCAGCTTCAAGGCTCAAGACCGTGTCTTGGTCGATTGAACCGAATCCAATGTCCTCGGCAGCAATCACATAATAGGCGGATCGGAACTTCCAGGAATGATTGAATTGCCAAATGAATTTGAGTTCAAACTCGCCCAGAAGATCGCCCCCGCGTCGCGTGTCGGTAATGACGGTGTCTGGGACCGAGTTTGCATCCACAGCAAAAGAGCGTTTGATCTCGTTTTGGACCCAAGCTGCTTTCAACCCCATGCCCAGCCTGACCCCGGAGTGGATGTTCCACCAGACGTCGCCCCCCGCCTGAGCTCCGAACATGTGATTTCGTACTCGGTCCGACGAGTTGAAGAAGCGAGTGGGTTCCCCGAAGGTTGAGTACTTCATCTCGTTCTTGAACTGAAGATAACGAAGACCAAACAACCATGAGCCTTGGAAGCGGCAGTAAGGTCCCATCGTCCGCCGTCGATAATTCAATTCGATGCTGTGCAACTGACTTTCAATGCCAATGCTTTGTGAGATCGAGCGGTCGACATCGTCCAGCTCGGCAGGATCGCCAAAGTCACTGATAAAGGAGAACAGGTCAGGTGCGTCAGAAGTCACTCCGGCAGTGGCGTTCCACTTGTTTCCACCCATGTAAGTTGCTTCGACGTTACCACCGACGCCACAGATCAACGCCCCCGAAAGTCGGATACCCGCAGCCAGCTCGTCGCCACCGTCAGCATCACCTGATGTTAAAACGACGTTCGGAGGAGGATTACCAGAACCCCGACTCGTAACAGGAAAATTAGAACCTCCCTGCGTGTGCCCAAGAAACACAGCCTCAGCTGAAAGATCGTACCAACGTAATCCACAAATCTCACCGTAAGGGCGGCACTTGTGCAGGTTGCTACCGAGGTAGCGAAGATCAATCGATTTGCATGCCAAGCAACCGCTGCCGCGACAGAAGAAGCAATATTTGCTAAGTGAATCCAGACAGCTGCCACCACCACACAAACCACAGCCGCACAGCCCGTTGCCATTCATGCAGGAGCCAATCACGCCTCCGCGAGAGTTGCCACCGCAGGCACCTGAACCAGTGTCGCAAGTACCGCAATTTCCGTCACACTGACCGCCGGACATGAAGCCGACTGGCATGACGCCGCCCGGGAACGCAGCAGGGCCGTAGCCTTGCATTCCAGGCGAGAAAGCCATTCCTGCGGGAACAACACCACCCTGGTACATGGATGGGTGGGCCATCCCAGCTGGGGTGACATACCCGCTAGCGTCGTAATCCGCGTCTGCCATCGGCATCTGAGCGGCGGCCGGTAAAGCGAACAGTGCTGCACATACAGCAATCGCTCTGAGGCTCGATGAGCGTGTGAAAAGTCGTGATTGAGTCATTCGGTGCATCGCAAACGTCTCCGCGGCATCTGCCGCATGGCTATAGGCCGATCATTCATTTGCGGGGCAACGCACTCGGAACCCAGATTCGCTCTGAGCACGCAATGGAAACCAGCAGACAGATCACGCCTACTTCGCTTCCTGACCTTGAGTGCATCCGACAACAAACGTGTTGCCGAGGCAAACAAAGACACTCCCCCCCTGATTGTTTTGCTTTGAGCGGTTATTCAGCATTGGCCTGTCGTTGGGACCTCGCCCAATCAACCAGCGCCTACAGAACAACCGCGTCATGCGGATTTATCGGCACAAGTGGCCACCGGCATTTGGTTATTCCACTCGATCACCCTAGGAAAACTTTGCGGACATCAAAAATGGAACACTCAGGCAATGCCAACAAATAAGGGTAATAACCACTGAACTCCCTTAATTCACGACACTTGGGGCTTCGAAATCTGCAAAACACAAAGCCCAGCTCAGGGCAGAAATTCAGCTCAAAATCATGGCGAAAGCAACGTGAACGCAGCAATAACTGAGCCCCTTGATCATTTCTTGGATGCTAGCAACCCAGAATCCGTTGCCGCATGACACCCAACAAGGGTGACAGGGCGGACAAACAGGCGACGGGAATCGGAGATCAGAGAAGTTCTTCGAAAGACCGCAGCGTTACCTCGGTACTGACCCTGGCTGAGTTGGCCCCCAGAGCTACAGCACCTACATACCCCGACCTTGGTTCAAACGACAGAAAGCTCCAGAGAGTCTTCGACTTGAGTGTCGGATTGAGAAACCGAATCTCAGGTTTGGTGGAGTCGAGTTTTTCAAATGCAAAATCAGCCAGGGGTGTTTGTAGACCGGTTCCGATCGCCTTGATGAAAGCTTCCTTGAGTGTCCAGATTTTCAAAAAAGTGTTCCGCCGATCGGTTTCAGAGACACACTTTTCAAGATGATCGATTTCTGGCTGGGAGAAGTAACGCTTGGCGAGTGCAGGATCTGTCCGACGATCCAGCTTTTCAACATCAACACCAAGAAGATCATCCGTTTGGCTATCGATCCCACACATTACCAACCCGTCGGTATGTGCAATATTGAATGCACGGCGTGCCTCAGCCGGTTGGGTGACATAAGGTTTGCCGTTTTTTTCGATTGCGAAGACAATCAGGCAAGGATCAATTTGTTCGCGTCCCAAAAGTCGCCGCGCCATTCCTCGACCGACGATGTGCTGATTACGGCTAGTAGCAATCCGGAATCGATCCGCTCGACGCCGTTCATCCTGACTGAGCCAGTTTTCACAGCATCGTTCCAACATTCCAGGCTCGGAAGATGAACTACCTGCGTGCCAAACTTGGATACCGTGAGGATCTTCCATGGTGACGAAATCTAGAGTTCAAAAGGGACGAGTCATAGTTTTGATCAACGACAGACTCTACGGGCTATTGGATTCTGTGTATCAATCGAAACAGATTCAAGCGAACAACGCTGGCAACCTAGTACCTGGCAACCTAATAGCTGGCAACCTAATAGTCGGGACAAACCCGAGTAACGTCAGAGCCAACATAGTACGAACAAAAGCAAACTGCTTCCTGCCATGATAGCTCGCGGTTCGATACTTCGGGATAGCCAGTAATGTGCAAAAGGTGCTGGCAAACAGCACCATCAGTCGCCAACGAAGGTAGATGTCATGTCTCCGAACCTGATTGCTGAGACCTCAGAGGGGTCCACCATGCAAGCCGCCCAGTTTCTGATGGTGGGCGGATTCGTGATGTTGGCATGGGTCCTGGCACGGCGGAAAATCCGAGCTGGAAAGAAGGTCCACCGCGAAACGAAACGTGCCAACCATGAAATCAAGTTGATGCGGGAGCACAAGGAACCCTCAATTCCGCTGAGCGGAGCCCCTCCTGAAACACAACGCTGGCAGGCTGCGATGTTTGATCTGCAGCGTGAACTCAAAGCCGAACTGGATACAAGGATTATCGTGGTTCAAACCCTGCTCAATCAGGTCGATGAAAAGATCAACCATTTGAACAAGTTGCAGTCAGAATTAGAACCCGCGCAGGCAACTGAACATTTCATGAAAAGCAAGATTCAAAATCTACTGCAACGTGGTTTGAATGCCAGAGAAATCGCCATAAGAATGAGTTTGCCTCTGGATCAGGTGGAACTCACGATCGCCAAACTGTGAGCGATTCTGGCAATCACTCGCAAGTCCACGTCAGCCGATGGTGGCATGAGCAGCCAGATCTTTTAAGAGTCGAGAGTTTGAATCCCTAGTGGATTCTATTGCGATCTTGCCTTGATCCACTGCCTCGTTTCGGCAGCCAAGAAGAACGAACCACAGACAACGAGAATGCCACCCGGCGAAACCAGGGCTAACGCCTGTTCGCAAGCGACGATGGGATCCGCGATCACCTCAGTAGTCCCCGACCAACCTGAGGGTAACACCGGGACAAGTTCGCGTGGTTCGACAAATCGTGGGTTGCCGTGGAAACGGGTCAGCACAATATCATTGCTGACAGCAGTCAGTTGCCCCAGCATCACTTCTGCTGACTTATCAACACTGGTCCCGAAAACAACGGCGATTTTGCGATTGGCACGACGATTTCGCAGACAGTCGCACAGCGCAGCGACTGAATCTTCATTGTGGGCAACATCAACGACTGCCATGACACCATTCGCCAGCGAAAAAGGCTCTATGCGGCCAGGGCAGGTCAAACCCGCCAATCCCTCATCAACTGCAGCATCTGTAACTGGGATTCCCTGCCTCCCCAAGGCTTCTACGGTTGCAATCGCGATCGCAGCATTACGACATTGATGAGTCCCCTCAAGCGGCACAAAGGTTTCGGTTCGTTTTGCTGGAGCACCCGGTCCTGTGTAGACCAGACGTGAGCCCCAGAAGGAGTCTTCCGAATCCTGAAACTGAAAATCACGCCCCAGCTGCCAAAGAGTGCAGCGATGTTCGTCAGCAGTCGACTCAATCACCTTTTGTGCCGCTGCGTCCACCACCCCACTCACCACCGGTACACCATTTTTTATGATCCCGGCTTTCTCAGCAGCAATCTGAGCCAAGTCATTTCCCAGCACGTGTTGATGGTCGAGCCCAATGGAAGTCACCACCGAGATGCTCGGGGCACAGACATTGGTACTGTCCAACCTGCCACCTAAGCCAACTTCCAGAACGATGGCTTGGCAAGCTGAACGTTCGAAATGCAACAGGGCCAAAGCTGTTGTGAGCTCGAAAAAGGAGGGGCCATCGGTTGGTGAGGATGAATCACTGGCTGAAGAATGTAGCACTACCTGCCTGAGATCCTGCACAAGGCTGGAGAGCGTTTCCGGTGGGCAGGCCTCACCATCCACTCGAAACCGCTCTTCCAATCGATGCAAATGGGGAGAAGTATAGAGTCCAGTCCGAAGGCCGCTGGCAGTCAGCATGGCAGCAACCATGGCTGCTACAGAGCCTTTTCCTTTCGTACCCGCAATATGAATCAACGGGACTGGTGGTGTCGAAGACGAAGAGGAATACAGATAACGTCCCAAACCCAGTTGTTGCAGAAGTTCAGACATTCTCTGAAGCCGAAATCGATATCGATTCGCGTTCGAGACAGTCATTTTCTCGTAGTTGATCCGCTCATAGAGGAAGGTCAGAGCCTTCTCATAGGCGTCGTCCGGCGTTGTTTGCCGAGGGGATGTCGAATCGTTCAACGGAGCGGGCAATCCGGAAAAAGCACAGAACGGGGAAAAGCCGAAAGACTGGCCTTCGCAAATTGATTGATGATTCAGCTCTGATTTGCAAGCCCCATTCGCGAAAAGAAGAGGTTTCCCGTGCCAGAAAGGCCCAGCCAACCTGCCAAAAATCAAGCGATACAACTGTCCTGACAGGTGAGATTGCCTCTGTTTATCTGAAGAAACAACCATTTCCGGCCCGTCAACGTAGCATCAGGGTGGAAAGACGGGCACATCTGGGGTCAGATCAGGTCCTGCTCAAGGCATCCGCTACAAAAGATACGAACACTTCGCCCAGTCGTGGCGTAGCGTACCAATCTCCGGTGATAGGGTCTGCGAGCGTTGAGCACGACAATTCGTAACACTTTGGCATCGGAAGCCTTGTCGCATTCCGGTGTCTGGTCGGTCCATTTGCCTGAAATGGCTGATTCTCCCCATGTATGCCCAATTTTGCCCTCTCCATACGGAAGTCTTTAACCGTGGATACTGATTCAACTGTGGTCGCCGAATCGGAGACCGCCAACGCAGCACAAGCTGGCAACGGCGATTCCGATTCGGGAGTTGTCATTGAAACCCGCAACCTGAGCAAGATTTATCGGGATTTCTGGGGTCGAAAGAAAGTCAACGCACTGAAGTCATTGGACATCGAAGTCCGGAAAGGTGAGGTGTTTGGATTGTTGGGGCCAAACGGCAGCGGCAAATCAACCACCATCAAGTTGATCCTGGGCTTGCTTTTTCCGAGCAGCGGCCGCGTGCTGGTTTTTGACAAGGACGCCAGCGAGACCAGCAAGAACGAGAGGATTGGCTACCTGCCGGAAGAATCGTACCTGTACAAATTCCTGACTGCGGAAGAGACGCTTGATTTTTATGGTCGCCTGTTTGACATGTCAGGTGCGGCAAGAAAGCAGCGTGTGAGCGAGCTGATCGAACTGGTAGGGCTTCAGGGTGCGAAGCATCGCCAACTTCGTGAATACAGTAAAGGAATGACTCGTCGTGTTGGTTTGGCTCAGGCGTTGATCAACGATCCTGATCTCGTGCTTCTGGACGAGCCAACCACGGGCCTTGACCCGATCGGTTCGCGGGAAATGAAGGATCTGATTCTTTCACTCAAAAAACAGGGCAAGACTGTTCTGCTTTGCAGCCATCAACTTGCTGACGTTCAGGACGTCTGTGACCGAGTGGCAATTCTTGATCAGGGAGAATTAAAAGAACTGGGTCGCGTTGCAGATCTGCTGAAGGTTCAGGATGTCACTGAGATACACACCCAACGGCTGAGGCCTGAGGTGGAAGCTGAGATCAAGGCCATTATCGAACGCGAGGGCGGTACTTGTACGATCGATAATCCAACAGCGACGATGGAAGACTTGTTCTTGAATATCGTGCGTGAGAGTGAAGCTCGCCCCGGTGCAAGACGTGTTTCCGGGACAGGCACGCCACAGGAAGCAGCAAAAGAAGACCAAAAGACTGAAGAAAGTCAGGGAGAAGCTGGTCAATGATTCTGCAACCTGAAGATTTCTGGTCATTCTATGAATGGCTCATGCGTCCTGAATCATTTCTGGAGAGCGCGTTCCTGCAGGGAATTGTGCTGTTCGTTCTGGCCATCGTGATCGGCTTGATGGTTGGATACATCATCTCGGCGAATCGATATGGTCCGGGAGAGGGTTTTTATGCCGTCGCACGTGCAGTCCGCGATCTGATACGTTTCGACCTTCCAGGAACCTCCGCACACCGCGTATTCGCACTTGCGAAACTCGCATTCAAGGAGGCAATCCGTCGGCGTGTCCTGTTTGTCGTGTTCTTGTTCGTTGGATTGCTGTTGCTGGCAGGATGGTACCTGAACCCTGAAAGCAGTGACCCTGCGAGACTGTACATCAGCTTTGTCCTAACAGCGACCAACTATCTGATTTTGGCATTAGCCTTATTCATCAGCGCTTTTTCGCTACCCAACGATATCAAAAGTCGAACGATCTACACGATCGTCACAAAGCCGGTCAGAGCGACAGAGATCGTGCTCGGTCGGATGCTAGGCTTCATGGCAGTGGGAACTGTGATGCTGGTCCCCATGGGAATGTTCAGCTATCTGTTTGTCAGTCGCGGCCTTAATCATCAGCACTCCGAAGTGGTTGATGTCGTCGAAGAGGCAGATGGCACCCTTGTGGGTGAAACAGACTTTGTCCAGGATCACAAACACAGTTTCACTCTCTACAGCGACATCGATGCCGAAGGCAATGCACTGGGGACCTACTCCGGGCTCACTGACGTGGTACGCGGGCACCGTCATATTGTCAGACGCGACGCCGATGGGAATTTTGAGATCCTGTCTCCTGAGCCTCTTCGGGCCAGGATTCCTTCCTACGGTGAAATTCAATTCTACGATCGCGGGGGCAACAACAAAGACGCTGGTGTCGACATTGGTGCAGAGCGACTGGACGCTGGCGGGTATGGCAGCGCAGGTATCTCCCGCGTGATTGGATTGTCGCGAGGAAGCAGGAAAATACAGCACGGCTACGTCGAAGGCGGAACTCTTGGGAAAGCTGAATTTACGTTCCAAAACGTAACACCTGAGCGTTATCCCAACGGCCTGCAACTTGACTTGTCACTCCGTGCTTACCGTTCCTACAAAGGTGACATTGAATCTGGAATTCGTGGTTCCGTAACCATGAAGCATCCGACAAAAGATATCGAGAGCAACCCCAAGACGTTCGTGATCAACGAATATGAGGTTGACGAACTCAACCTGGAAACCGACGTCCAAGGGACCGATAACAACAAAACACGTGACCTGAACGTCTTTGAAGATCTGGTAGACGAGAATGGCCAACTTCTGGTCATCATTAAATGCCTGGATCGCAGCCAGTACCTTGGAGTAACCCAGAGTGGAGTTTATCTCCGTGCCGGCGACAATCCATTCTGGTGGAACCTGACAAAAGCCTACGTATCCATTTGGCTGCAGATGGCAATGGTCATTGCGTTTGGCGTGATGTTCAGTACGTTTCTGAGCGGCCCGGTTGCCATGGTAGCGACCTTCGCATGCGTCTTGCTGGGCTTTTCTGCTGAACAGGTCTATGACACACGGCACTTCATTGACAGTGGCATCGAACGAGGTGGTGGACCGATCGAATCAATGGTTCGCCTGCTCCGGCAAGATGCCATGACAACGCAGTTGGATGTTGACACAACTGCCGCAAAGGTAATCAAGACTACCGACGCCGGCATTGTTTATTCCCTCGATGCAATTGCAACGGCTCTACCCAACCTGCCCAAGATGGTGGGGACGGCGGAGTACGCAGCCAGTGGTTTCGACATCTTCGGAGCCCTCCTGTTACGGCACGCAGCGGCGACCTTGGGTTACTGTCTCTTGGCGTTCATTATCAGTTACTTCTTCCTGAAATCGCGTGAGATCGCGGCATGAATCGTACAAAAAGCCTTTGGCGAAAACTTACCTATCTGGCAATTCTGCTAGCCATGTTGATTCCTCTGTTCCTTCTGGGACAGCCATCAGGTGGCAAGGGTGATCCAGGTGGCCAACTTTCCGTGATGAGACACGAGTACAACATCGCAGAAAGTGATCTCGGTGAAATCAGTCCCGCCAGTGAAACCATGAAACTCGCATCCCTCGGGATGCGTGGTGTTGCGGCAACGCTTCTCTGGAACAAGGCACACACCTACAAAGTGATGCACGAGTGGGATCGTTTGAAGGCAACTCTGAATAACATTGCCCTGCTGCAACCTCACTTTGACAAAGTATGGGAGCATCAGGCTCACAATCTTGCGTACAACGTTTCCACGGAGTTTGACGATTACCGACAACGGTACGAAATGGTGCGGGAAGGAACAGAATTCCTGACTCGTGGTGTGCGGCAAAATACAAATGCCCCGAGGCTGGTGTGGTACACCGGGTGGTTTTACGGGCAGAAACTGGGCATGTCTGACGAGAAGGTTCAATTCCGCCGCTTGTTTTCAGACGACGAAGTTCTGCATGAGGCTCTTTTGGCAGAAGACATCGCTGTCGACAGTCCCGAGGCTAGAGGACCACTGGGAAAACCGGACAACTGGCTCGTTGGTCGGCTTTGGCTGAATCACGGTTATGAGATTGTTGATAGTGGGGTCAAAATCCGACGGCAAACACCACTCAACTTTTATGAGACTGGCCCCAAGTGGCGTATCAAGCACGCGGAATCGATTGAATCCGAAGGAATCCTTGACGAGCGAGCCCAGAACGCATGGCAAATGGCGGATGATGATTGGCTGGGATTCGGAAACAGAAGCATTCCGACGACATCGCCATTTACGATCAAACTGAATCATCTGGAAGATCTGGAAAATCAGAGAGACGAAAAGATCGAAGAGTTCCGACAACTCAACAAAGAGGCTTTTGCTGCTGCCAGACAGGCCAGAATTGACTCTCTGCCCGACGCGATCCGTGAGTACTGGCAAAAACCGGAATCGGAATTGACGCCCGAACAGCGTCAGCTGATGCCTTCCATTATCAAAGGGCTGGTGCCTGATCTGGCTACTCTGGCAAAAACCTCAGATGAGTCAGTTCGATTGGAATCAGTCAGCATCGCCGGACAGGTGAAGGATTTGAACGCTCGGATTCAAAAAACCATCGGGTACCGGAACCAGATCAACTACGCTTACTGGAAAACACTCGCACAAGCGGAACAGGAAGAAAGAACAGTAACCGCCAGAAGATTGATTTACGAAGCCGAGCAAGCAAACAAAAATGCTGAACTCGATAAAGCGATTGAACTTTACGAACAAGCATTTGTGGTCTGGGCTGAGATCTTCGACGACTACCCGTTGCTGACCATTGATGACACCGCAGAGGACCTGTTCACTTCTGTAAGACGCTACATGGTCGCCATTGACTCGCAGGAGATCCCTGAGGATTTCCCTCTTGCCACCTTTGTCAACATGATGGGTGAGTTTGGTCAAGTTGATGCTCGGATGTACGAGACCGTGCGACAAGAGAGCAAAATTGCTGCTGAGAAGCGGCGTCTTGAACTCGAAGAAGAGGAGAAGAAGCGGCAGGATGAGGCTGACAAAATCGATGCAGCAGAAGACGCCAGCAAGCCGGACCAGAGTGCATCAGAAAAGAGCGACTCAGAAAACTCCGAAAAGACCCCCAAGCTTGGCGACGGAGCCACCGATGGCGATAAGGCAGCAGCATCGGGAAAGGCCGAACCCGAGGGCGAAGCGGCCAACAACGATACAGGTGGCGACGATGATCAGCCTGCAGCACAGGAAGGGACCAAGCCAGCGGACGCTTCAGAGCAAGAGTAAATCGCGTTACCGGCAAAACTCAATGGGCCAGTCTCATTGGCAATGAAAAAACGCGGCTCACCGTGACAGGTGGGCCGCGTTTTTTTGTATCTGATTCGACGCCTGTTCTGGCACTACTGAATGCCAAGCAATTCCACTTCGAATACGAGCACTTCATTTGGCCCGATTGCTGGCTGGCTGCCACGCTCACCATAGGCGAGTTCTGACGGAATGTAGAGCATCCACTTGTCGCCAACCTTCATCTTCTGCAAAGCCATTTGCCAACCTTTAATGACCTGGTTTGCCTGAAAGCTCGCTGGTTGTCCTCGTTGAACCGAACTATCGAAGACACTTCCATCGATCAATTTTCCGGTGTAGTGCACTTTGACTGTATCATCAGGCTTTGGAGAAGGACCACTTCCGGCTTTCAATACTTTGTACTGAACGCCACCGTCCAGAGTTTTTACTCCTTCTTGTTTGGCATTATCAGCAAGGAACTTGACACCCTTCGCCTTCTGGGCAGCTGACATCTCGGCTTGCCGCTTGGTAAGCAATGCCTGAATTTTTCCTTGAGTGGCCTGTAGCTGCTCAGATGTCAAAGTGGGCTCTTTCAGTGCAACACCTTCCTGAAAACCCTTCAAAAAGGCCTCCAGCTTCATGTCCTCTGCCTTGAAGCCGCTTTGCCCCATGTTCTGACCAACAGAGAAGCCAAGGAAGTAACCTATCAGCTCGTTGTCGGACATACCGGGATTGGCGGCGGGCGGGGGTTCTTGTGCCATAACAGACTGGACAATTGCAACTTGGCAAATTGTCATTGCTCCTGCGATCAGGAATGATTTGAACATCTTGGTTTCCTAGGGAACGCTCGGTCACCGTGTCCACGATGCCCGATCCGGGGAGAGGATAGCGGCGCGATCATGGCCGCAACATCAAAATGGCACTTCCGAGGCCATCAACCTTACAGCAGGATAACAACGTGGCTAGAACCGCACATAGCCCCCAAACAGTGGTTTCAATCTCAAATGAGCTATTCACAGGGTTTGAGGCCGTCGGATTGGGGAAACCTTGCCGCCGGGCGTCAGCGGCCCAGAAAGGAAGCAAAGACGATCACGGCGAGCACAACAGCTACCAGAACAACCAATCGCCCCCAACTGACCTCGTCCGAATGAGAGACTGACGCTTCGCGTATTTCTTGCCGCAACAGCTCTTTCCCGCGAGCGGTGACGTCCTCTGCACCAATATCCTCGTCTGTCTGCGGTGCCGGATTTTTCAGATCAGCATCCACTTTTTCATCCAACTGCAACATCAAAGCCTGAACCTGCCGAGCATTGAATGGCCGATCTTCAGGATTTTTTTCGAGCAACCGACTCACAAGGGTATCGAGTTCGAGCGGGCAAGAACCGGAAAAATCACGAACATGAGGAGCATCAGTACGCAGGTGCTGCTCAAAAAGCTGGGCAAAATTATCACCCTGAAACGGTGTGCGGCCAACCAGCATTTCAAATAGACAGCAACCAAGTGAGTACAAATCAGCTTTTCCTGAAACAGCCTTATCCCCGGTAATTTGCTCAGGTGCCATGTAGGCGTGTGTTCCAACGGTCATCCCATTGGTTGTGATATCACTTCGATCGAGATCACGCGCAATTCCAAAGTCACCAAGCTTGATTTCACCCGACTTGGTCAAGAACAAGTTGCTAGGCTTGAGATCACGATGAATGACTCCATTGTTATGGGCATACTGCAGTGCCGAGCAGATTTGACGAGTCACCTCGACGACGATCGGCCAATCGAAGACACCTTTGATCTGCAGCAATCCTTTGACAGTACCACCATCCACGAGTTCCATGACATAGAACAGCGTTCCATCATCCTCACCACCACCGTAGTAGCGGACGATGTGCGGGTGATTCAAACGCTCCAGAATCGCCATTTCACGGCGGAAGCGAGCACGGATCAACTGATCCTGAGAAACTCCGGGGTGCAGCTTCTTGACGGCGAAGTGTTCCCCCGATGACTTCTCGGTGGCCCGATGGATAGTGCCGACAGTTCCGACACCAAGCACATCACCCACTTCAAATTCAGAAATCTGTCGGAACGTCTGCATGACTGGCTAAATCTCCATCACCTGCACATGACGCCGCAATGGACCACACGCAAACAACTCTTCGCCAGATAAGACGGACGAAGGGCTCAGCAGAGCCCTCACCAGACTACAAAGGTCAGCCTAAACGCCTGCAATCTTCTCAATACGAACGCGAGTATGGATCTGGCGATGACCCGTTCGGCGTCGGCTATTCTTACGACGTCGAAATTTCTGAACATAGATTTTTTTGTCCATTTTTGGACCAATGATCGACGCAGTGACAGACGCACCATCAAGCGTTGGCGATCCGAGTTTCAATCCCTCGTCGCCACTGACGGCCAGCACTTTTTCAAACGTAAGGCTCTCACCCTGGGGGACATCGCGATAATCGACATCAACCTCCATGCCAGGCTCGACTTTATATTGGCGACCGCCGTCGACGATGATGGCGTACATAGGACTATCTCTCTACAAGTTTGGTATCTGTGTTTTCGGGCCGCGTAGTCTAACGCCCCCTGCTTCTGGCGCACAGGCCTTCCTGGGTGTCTTTTGTGGGGTTATCGGGTTGTTTTTGGCAGCAGCGGGGGTCTTTTCCCGATTTCACTGGTGAAATCAATGCCGGGCCCGGGTCAGACCTGCCCACCGTCAACGCTGCGGCTATCGGTAAATGCTGCTTTTTTCGGAAAAAGCACCGCGGGAAGCCCTCGCAAAGCAGCAAGTCAGGCCTCACAGAACGTTGGCATCACGATCGTGTCAGGTGATCAGCTGCCTCGAAAAATACTATTTTGGCCAGATCGGCTCGCGATTATCCAGAAATGCCTGAATCCCCTCGCGGGCAGATTCTGTTGTACAAGCCGTCGCACTCCCAGCGGCGCCTGCCGAAAGTTGACTCAATAGCAATTCGCCAACACTCTCGTTGAGCAAACGTTTGGTCGCCTGAATCGCTTCCTGAGGAGCTGCGGCACATTGGGCAGCCAACTCGGTGGCTGCCACCCAGATTTGCTGGGAATCGACAGGTTCATCGCATAATCCCCAACGACTCGCCTGTGCGGCACTGACCGTTTGACCGGTCAAGACCATCCGGGCTGCGGTCGCCCCACCCGACCGGAATGACAACAACGCCGCGGTTGCCCCACCAACCAGCCCACGACGGACAGCAATCGCTCCAAACGTTGCCTGTTTTGAAGCCACAATCAAATCGGCAGCCAGAGCCAGGCCGAAACCGGCCCCCAAAGCACTGCCGTCCACTGCAGCAACAATCGGTTTCGGAAAGCGAAGCATGGCCTCGTACAGTTCCGTTAGATTCCGCCAGACTGCCAACCACTCTGGCAAAGCCGTATTTTCTGGCATCTGGGCAATCTCTGACATGACATTGAGATCGATCCCAGAACAAAAATGCTCTCCGCTTCCTGTCAGGACAACCGAAGTCACTCGCTTTTCCTGATAGACGTCTGAGAAAGCTGTCGTCAGATCTTCAATCAGTTGTGGGTTCAACGCGTTTCGCGTTTGCGGGCGATCCATCAGGATCGTAGCCACGTTTGCATGAACTTTGACATCGACGTACTGCACCATGAACCTCCGGTCACAAACTCAGGATCGAAGCGTCCATGATGCCGTAATTGAGAACAGCAGACCAGCCATGCTGAACCCAAAGAAAACCCCACGGGCTATCTTCAAAGACAACTCGTGGGGCTTGATTTCAAAACCGATCATGCAGTTTGTGCAAATTACTTGCAGCAACCGCAGGAGACTTCGGTGGTCACAGGCTTGCACACGCGAACCTGTACTTCTTTCATCGTGGTGACAGGAACACACACGGTGTATTCCTCTGGCACCTCTTCGGAAACGGTATCGTAAACAGTCACGTTGCAGGTACGAGTCCGTTCCTCAGGAACGCACACGGTATACTTGACCTCGCGAGTCTTTTCCTGAGTTTCCATGCGAGTCCGGTTCACGGTGCGAGTCCGCTCCTCAGTCTTGCATGTGGTCTGTGAGACCATGCGAGTACGATCTTCCATGCGTGTCTTGGTAACAGGAACTTTTCGAGTCCGTGTTTCCTTGACCATCTTCGTCACGGGAACCGTACGCGTATTCTCTTCAGCACGGCACTTCGTCACGTCCCGAGTCCGCTCTTCTTCTCGCATCTTGCACACGTCAACCATGCGCTTTCGCTCTTCAACCACCATCTCACAGTAAGCGACTTGGCGAGTGCGAGTCTCCATTCGTGTTTTACAAACAGGAACGGTCCTGGTTCGTGTTTCACGACGATAGGTTGTAACGGGCACTTCACAGGTCCGCTCTTCAAGACGAGTTTTGCAAACCGGAACTTCACGCGTTCGTTGTTCAGTCTGGTATTTGGTAACCACGCAATCGCGAGTGCGTTCCTCCGCACGACACTTCTGGACTTGAACCATCCGTGTTCGCTGCTCAGGACGGCACTTGGTGACGCTGACTTTGCGAGTACGCGTCTCGGTCTTGCAACGCGTCACTGGCACCTTCCGGGTGCGAGTTTCCGTATTGCAACGTGTCACTGTGTAGGTGTACGGCAC
>JAPOKD010000505.1 GCA_029977825.1 Planctomycetota bacterium
ACGCACCGGGTTCCTTTGCAAATCTCTTTTGTCAAGGAAGTCTGACCTTACCTTACGATTTAGCCGAGGCACGATATGATATGCACTGGCATTGAACACACTCTTTCCACTAACAGACTGTCCTAACCCCGTGCTACGCACCCACACCTGCGGCCAACTCCGCAAATCTGATGTTGGAACTGAAGTAACCCTCTGTGGTTGGGTTGAAAGCAAGCGTGACCATGGTGGCGCTGTTTTCATTGACCTGCGTGATCGATATGGAATCACTCAGGTCGTGATAGGGCCACCGGAGGCAAATGCCGATCTGATCAATGAAGCGGGACGCGTGTCTGCTGAGAGCGTCATTCTGATCCGGGGTACCGTGACGGAACGGCTCGAGGGAAAGACGAATGAAAAACTTGATACCGGAGCAATCGAAGTTCGGAGTGAACATTTCGAAGTATTGAATGGGTGTGAAACGCCACCCTTCACGCCCAGTCAGTCAGACCTTCCCGGCGAAGACTTGCGACTTAAATATCGCTTTCTTGACCTGAGACGACGGGAAATGCAACGCGCCATGGTGCTTCGAAGCACCATTGTAAAAACGATGCGTGATTATTTCGCAGAGCACGACTTCATCGATGTCGAAACACCAATTCTGGGGCGCAGCACTCCCGAGGGAGCCCGTGATTATCTGGTTCCCAGTCGTGTTCATCCAGCAAACTTCTATGCACTGCCGCAGTCACCACAGCTGTACAAGCAGATTTTGATGGTGGCGGGCTTTGACCGTTACATTCAGGTCGCAAAGTGCTTTAGGGATGAGGACTTGAGAGCTGATCGACAGCCCGAGTTCACGCAGCTCGATCTTGAAATGTCATTTGTTGATGCCGATGACGTCATGGGATTGATCGATGGATTGGTTGCCAAGACAGCGAAAGAGGTGCTGGGCAAGGAAGTCAGGACTCCGCTGCCACGCATGACCTTCGAGGAAGCCATGCGACGCTTTGGTTCCGACGCTCCAGATCTGCGTTTCGGGATGGAAATTGTTGATGTAACCCCCGTTGCCAAGAAGACAGAGTTCCGGGTCTTTCGGGGTACCGCCGATTCAGGTGGTTTTGTCCGTGGTATTACCGTCAAAGATGCCGCAGCAAAATACTCACGCCGCCAAATTGATGAACTGACCGAATACGTCAAAGCCGACTTCGGCGCCAAGGGCTTGGCGTGGTTTCGTGTTGAGGAAGACGGGTCGCTGTGGAGCCCGATCAGTAAGAACTTCGAAGCTGAGCATCTCGCCGAAATCAAGGAACTCCTTGGGGGTGAGACAGGTGATCTGCTGATGTTCCTGGCCGACTCCTGGGAAGTCACATGTAAGGGACTGGCTGGGTTACGGAAGCGATTGGCATCAGAGTTGGGGCTGATTGATCCCGAAGAATTGAATTGCAGCTGGGTCACCGAATTTCCAATGTTCGACCGTGACGAGGAAACTGGACGTTGGAACGCAATGCATCATCCATTCACCGCGCCGTTGGAAAGTGACCTGCCATCCTTGAAAGACAAACCACAGGATTGTCGTGCTCAGGCATACGATTTGGTGATCAATGGTAGCGAAGCTGGTGGCGGTACGATTCGAATTCACGATCAAGCTACCCAATCGGACGTTTTTGAATTGTTGGGAATTGATGCTGAGACGGCTGAGGATCGTTTTGGTTTCCTGCTCAACGCGCTCAAGTATGGTGCTCCGCCTCACGGAGGTATCGCCTTGGGAATCGACCGCTGGGTCATGCTGTTTGCCGGCTTGGAAAATATTCGCGAGGTAATTGCCTTCCCGAAAACCCAAAAAGCCGCCGACCTGATGACGGAAGCACCCGGTTCAGTCGACAAGGATCAGCTGGCAGAACTGCACTTGCGCACAGCTAAAACCGGGAAATAGCGTTTCCCGTGAGATTAGCTGATTCAAGCAAACCGTCTGCTTGAATGGGGCGACATGGAGTCGGACGCTCTTATGCAACAGGCAGCACTCTGGACTCAGGTCTCGCAGTTAGCTCAGCACGTCCTTGATGACGGTTGCGGATTTTACGCCCGTCAAACGCTGATCCAGGCCCTTGAAGGGTACGGACATGGTTCGGTGGTCAAAACCCATCAGGTGCAGCAGGGTCGCGTGTAAATCTCGCAACTGCACTGGATTTTCGGCAGGTGTGTAACCAACCGGATCAGTAACGCCGTAGCTGTAACCACCTTTGACACCGGCTCCTGCCATCCACATGGTGAAAGCATCGGGGCTGTGGTCACGCCCCATGAAAGCCATGGTTCCTCCCATTCGGTTCTCTCGCATGGGTGTGCGCCCGAATTCTCCTCCCCATATCACGAGGGTGTCTTCCATCAGTCCTCGCTGCCGCAGATCTTGCAGCAACGCGGCAATGGGCTTGTCTGTTTGACTGCACTTTTTTCGGAAGCCGTGGTTCAGTGACTCACCCTGATTCGAACCATGTGTGTCCCAGCCCCAATCAAAAAGCTGCACAAATCGGACACCTTTCTCGACGAGTCGTCGGGCTAGCAGACAATTGTTGGCGAAGGACTCTTTGCCTGGTTCCGCACCGTAGGCCTGCAGCGTGTCAGCGGTTTCACTCGACAGGTCCATCGCCTCTGGTGCAGCGGTTTGCATGCGGAAAGCCATTTCATATTGTGCGATCCGCGTCAGCGTTTCTGGATCACCAAATTGTTGGTGAGACTCGCGATTGAGTTGTTCCAAGGTGTCGAGTACCTGTCGTCGCCGTTGCCTGGACACACCCTCGGGGTTTGATGCATTCAGTACCGGATCACCCTGCGAGCGGCATTGAACACCTTGGTAAACCGATGGCAGGAATCCCGAACTCCATAACGCCTTTCCCACCCGAGGCAAACGTCCGCCAGACAGCAAGACAATGAAGCCGGGTAAATCACTGTTTTCACTGCCCAAGCCCCACGTCACCCACGATCCAATCGAAGGAGAACCCATTTGTGATGCTCCCGTATGGACCATTAACTGGGCTGGACCATGATTGAACTGTTCGGTTTGCATCGTTTTGATGAAACAGATTTCATCCACTGTCTTTGAAAGATGTGGCATCTGTTCAGATACCCACATCCCGGACTTGCCATGTTGTTGGAATTTATACTGATGCCCCAACATTTTTGGCGTTCCGCTGATAAATGCGAATCGTTTGCCTTCCAGGAATGAGGTGGGGCAATCTTTACCATCCAGAGCGTTCAGTTCGGGTTTGTAGTCAAATAATTCCAGTTGGCTTGGGGCTCCCACCATGTGAAGATAAATCACCCTTTTGACTTTGGCTGGCAGCGGTGGCGCAGAAGGACTCAGTGGGTTGAGTCGATTGTTTTTTGTGGCGGACGGATCGGTAGCTCGTGCTTCGTTTGCCATCCACAGACTGCCCAGACCCGTAACGCAATGCTGAAGAAAGTGGCGTCGGGTACGGGCTTCGAGCGTTTGTCGCTCAAGTTGTTGTTCAAGTTTTTCGCGTTGCATTTTACTTGCTCATGATTTCGTCGAGATTCAGAAGAACGCTTGCCACGGCGGTCATGGAATCGAGTTCGGTGCTCTCTTGCAGAATGCAGTTCTTGTAGAGATCCGCGAGTGCTGTTACTTCATTGGTGCTTGGCTCGCGCGAAGTCACGGATAAGAAACCGTATCGCAGTTGTGATTCAAGTTTGTCATCACAGGCCAGCAGTTTTTTGGCGAGAGCCTTACTGCACTCTACGAAGGTAACGTCATTCAATGTCATCAAAGCCTGTAGTGGAGTGTTTGATCGCAATCGCCGCGGCGTGCAGAATTCTCGCGATGGTGCGTCGAACGCTGCAAACATTGGGAAGGGGATGCTTCGTTTCGTGTATGTATAGATGGATTTTCGATAACGGTTGGAATCTCCTGTTTCGGGAGTCTGCCACTTGTCGCCGCCCTGGAATGGCTTCCAGATGCCACTGGGAATCGGTGGGTGAACAGGGGCGCCATGCATTTGCGGGGAAAGAAGACCTGAGACAAAAAGCGCGTTGTCACGAATCATTTCAGCCGGCATGCGAAAACGAGGACCTCGTGCCAACAGGCGATTGCTGGCATCTGATTCCAACAATTCAGGCCTTATTTTGCTGTCCTGTCGGTAGGTGCTTGATAGAACGATCGTTCTTACGAGTTGCTTCAGGCTCCATTCAAAGTCGTTTTGAAACTGGACAGCAAGCTGATCAAGTAATTCGGGATGTGATGGCGGTTCACCACTCGACCCGAAATCTTCCTCCGTTGAAACGATGCCTTCTCCAAATAGCCGTGCCCATACGCGGTTGACCGTCACTCGAGCCGTCAGTGGGTTGGCGCCGTTGACCAACCATTGTGCCAGTTCCAGGCGGCTCGCTGGAATGTTGCCTTCTTTTGAATTACCGACTGGCTGTGGAAGAGGAGGCAGGGCAGCAGGGACTCCCGGTTGTACCTCCTTGCCCTTGGTCAAGAACAGACCTCGTGTAAAGACATGGGTCGGGCGTCTGAGATGTGGTGGGCGTTCCGAAATTACAGGGATCTTACTGCTTGGAATCAATCCGCGTTCCGCTTGGAAAGCGTTCAGTTGTTCTTTGTCCGACAGCAGTTTTGCTTCGTTGAGCAGCGGTTTGAAAATCTTTTCCTGACTGACCGCAACATAGCCTCGTTTGGCAATCAGGGGGAACGCCCCCAATTCTGTAACGCCGTTTCGAATCTTGATTTGCAAAGTGCTGCCCTCAGCAACTTCGACATCGGATTCCAGCACAAAAACTGCGGTGCGGGGGTAGTGGATGCGGCTGTAAGCTGCGAAGCCGTTATTTGTTTTTTCATTCAGGCTATCATCT
>JAPOKD010000454.1 GCA_029977825.1 Planctomycetota bacterium
AAAAAAACCGGTCTAGCATCCCGCGAGCCCGGTCGGTTGCTGCTCAGGTGATAACACTGACAGGACTCAATTCCAAATCAAAGAGGATCACGGGGCGTGCGTATACGCATGCAGAAAATTGGGAGTGACGTCCGTGTTCGCGAATTCAGTGAAGTCTTCGCTGGCTCGGTCCGTCAGTGCCAACTCCCGATACGAGTGATCACATCCGGTGTGATACTCCAATGAGCTACTAATTCATTTAATCAGCTCGATGGCTTGGTAGCGTGCGTCGAGTTCAGAATCATGATCTGCATGCACGCGGGGTGGGATGGCGTCTTGTGCCATCAAGACAATTTTCAAGTCAGGCGTGACCAGAACAGGGTAAAGTCGGCGAGATTCCGTGAGCCAGTACGATAACGTTGTCCGCCGGAATACGCATTTGAACATTCCCCTAGAAAAGCAAGGATTATTCGTGTCGAAACAGGCTGCGGTGAGGCACCGCAAGTCGTCGATCACTCAATTAGTCGGCCCAAAATTTGGCGTGGTCAGCACCCATTGTCAACAACAAAGTACACAAGGAAATTGTTTTTGTTTGACGTCACCTCCGAAAGCCAATGAAAAACTGGATGACATGGTGTAAAGTTTTTAGAAGAGTTTTTTTATCAGCAACGAACGGCGGCACTCTAGTTGACAGTGACTGCGCAGCGTGCTTCGACCCAATCTTCTCTTGCCTCCAGCGACACCACTTTGACCGACGAGCCATCGCATACCGACGACTCCGCAGCAAATGATCCCAGACGTCTTTGGTCAAGTGACTATGTCAACGAGATGGAATCCCAGTTAGGAAAATCCGTTTGCCGGCAACTGGCAATTTTTTCGCTGCCTGATGACTTTATCCTGAGTGTGATTGTCCCCATCTACAATGAAAACGGGACGGTGAGTGGCGTTGTTGAGCGGCTCAAAAAGACCGGAATTCCTATGGAAATCATCATGATCGATGACGGAAGTACGGACGGAACATCCGAAGCACTTGATGAGTTCCAGGAAGTTGACGGGATCAAGATATGCCATCACGCAGAAAATCGGGGCAAGGGAGCGGCAATTCGCACTGGGATCGGCATGGCAACTGGACAAATTGTTGTCATTCAAGACGCAGATCAGGAATACGACCCCCACGACTTTCGCTTTCTTCTGCAACCACTTCTCGCAGGTGAAGCAGACGTCGCTTACGGGACGCGGTACGGGCACTGCGACCGCCAACTTTCACCTTGGTGGCACCAGACGGTCAATCACGGCATCAGCTTGCTGGCAAGTATCGGGATTGGGCTTCGCCTGAGTGATGTCGAAACCTGTTACAAGATGTCGGCTCGGAAAAATTTTGAAGCAATCGCTGAACAACTTCGTGAACGCCGATTCGGTATCGAAATTGAATTGACAGCACGCTGGGTCCGAAACGGTCTTATCTTTACCGAACGCCCCATTCGCTATCGACACCGCTGGTATGACGAGGGAAAAAAAATCGGCTGGAAAGATGGCCTGAGTGCGCTTCGGTGCATCGTTAAATATGGCTTTTTTCGCCGTTAACCAACCTCCATGCCAGACATACTTCACGACACCCCATACCGATAACATGTGTGTTCACCCGATTCACGTTGGATTTGCTTGACTTGCACCTCAGGCAAACGCTAATCTGAGTGTCGAAAAAGAAGCCTCGCTGTTCACTACTTCATGGAGGCAATGATGATGGTCACTACGGCAACATCGACCAGAACTCTGGTTGTCAACTCTGCGTTCATGCAAGAGATCAAGGATGGCAATCCGAATCTCGAAAACGCCATACGAAACCTGCAGCACGTCTGTAAAAGCACCGAGAATATCTCACAGATCTCGCGTCACTTAACCAGGGTACTCAACACGCTGCGGACAGAACTCGCACTGCAATTCGCACTGGAGGAGTCCTACGGGTATGTCGAGGTAAATGAAACCCAGTTGCACGACTTGAGCAAGACGGCACAGGCCACAAGGGCACAACACAACTCACTGTATGGTGCAATCACGGAACTTGCTGAAGCAGCCGAAGAATTACAATACCGCGGGGTTGAACCTGAACAACTGCAAGTCCTAATGGATGACACCCGCAAATTCAGCCGCCAACTTTATCGCCATGAACAGGCTGAAAATGATTTGATCGATCAGTCATTTGATATACGCTAGAGAAGGAATCAGTCGCGGTCCGAAACGAGGATTACCTTCGGTCGCCAAGCGGTTGCAAGCTGTTAACAAAAGCAAAGAGTGGTTGGGATGATTGGAGACTCCAAAACAAAACCTATGGAGATCCTGTTGGTCGAAGATGGACTGACAGATGCTCGCGTCACTATCTTTGCGGTACGACGTAGTCAGGTTTATCATCGCTTGACGTTGGTCCGAACAGTAAATGAGGCGATTCAATTCTTGAATCGAGAGGGAATTTTTTCCCGAGCTCCTAAACCAGACCTGCTGCTACTCGATATGATGCTGCCTGATGGCTGCGGTCTCGATGTGCTTGAGGCGTTGTCCGAGTGGGAACCCGGCAACCGTCCAACCACCGTGGTTCTCACTGCTTCCAGCGACCCGCAACTGTTGGAACGCTGCAGTGAGCTTAAGGTTCATGACCTGATCAGTAAGCCAGTCCACGAAGACGAGTTCATGCGGGTCGTAAGAGATCACAAAAAGCTCATGATCCACGGCACCCAGACACTGAGCTCCGTTACCTGAACCAACGACTGCCAGACTCGCCGGCAGACACGAGCATATTCCGTCTGTTCACAGCAGCGGTATAGCCACGATAGAGATGTTGGATATCCCTCATGCCCAACATCAGCGTACGCCCGAGACGTTTGAGAGACACGCTGTGGCGTCGTCTCGACCTTCACCGTGGCATCAGCAACCAGGCCCCTGATGCATCCCCCTGATGCATCCAAACGCATTGCTCAAAGCGGGCCTTACCCGCAGCCTACTTCTCGAACCACTTTTTGACCATGTGCACAGTCGCAGCACGGCCAGCACGGGCTATCGACGTCGTTAGCGGAATTTCTTTCGGACAGACTGCAACGCAGTTCTGGGCATTCCCACAGGCTTGGATTCCACCAGGACCCATCATGGCGTCCATGCGTTCCGAGGCGAGTGCCTTACCCGTGGGATGGTTGTTGAACAGCATTGCCTGTGAGATCGCATGCGGGCCAACGAATGCCTCGTCGTACGCTTCAAGCTTTCGCTCTTCAAATGCCTCAGCAGACTCCCCTGCCTGCTGAACCACCTCTACTTTCTGGTACTGCGGACAAGCATCTGCACAACAACCACAACTCATGCACTGACTCAAGGGATAGTTCTGTTCTTGAGTTGCCCGCAACTGTCGCTCGCCGGAACCCATGTTGTAGTAACTATCCACAGGAACCCAGGCCTTCACCCGCTCAAGCCCGCGAAACAGCCTTTGCCGATCGACCACGAGGTCCCGCACGACAGGGAACTTATTCATCGGTTCAAGCACAATCTCATCAGGATTATCTGCCAACAAGCGATCCACCAGTGCGCTGCAACTCTGGCGGACACGCCCATTGATCTGCATGGTACAGGAGCCACAAACCTCTTCGAGGCAGCCGCAATCCCAAGACACAGGCGCCACCTTCTTGTTGTCCGTGGTCTTAGCCTGGGCAGCGATCCGCTGGAGCAGCGAAATCACATTCAACTCGGGCTCATAAGCTAGCTTATGCTGCTCCCAGTAGGGTTCCTTGCCTGGTCCATCCTGACGACGAACACGGACATTGATGAATTCCGGGCGTTTCTGATCTGGTTCGAGGGCAATCATCCTTCGATCCTGCTAAATCTGGTAGTGAATCTGATCATTTCGTTACAGCAATCTTCACAACGACAATCACGTTGCCTGCGGACCTTGCTGCCAAATCCGCATTAATCCTGTTCTGGCGTCATCCTGCAGCGACAGCCTCGCTCCCACTTTTCGCAGCAGCTCTCTCGCCCCAAACCTGTTCGATGACCTCCGCACCTACCAGACCGTACAATCGTGGCCGCGGAGGTATCAAGGAGGTATCAACTTCCTCATAAGCCAGCGTCGGCATCGCTTGCCCTGTAGTCCAGCTGGCGACCGTGCTTTTCAGGTATTTGCGATTGTTCTCTTCAAAGTCATCACACCACTTCTCGGCCTGCTGACGTCTTTCGACTGGATCTTCTGCTGTCAACGAAGGTTTTTCAAAGTCTGGCTTGTAGTGAGCTCCGCGGCATTCATCACGCTGCAAAGCTCCCTGCAAAATAGTCTTTGCAATCGGGAACATATCCTGGACAGATTTGGCAAAGATAACATTCTGATTTGACCAATTACCTGTGTCAGACAGGCTGACACGCATCGCACGCTCGTGCAAATCGTTGACCTTTCCAATCGCCTCGGTCAGTTGATCGTTGCGACGAACCACAGTCGCCACACGCGTCATGACATCCCCTAATTCCTGATGAATCAGGTACGGGTTTTCATCGTTATTGGAATCACCATTAAGAAGCTGCTTGTGTCGGTCCTGCTGAGTTTTGATTGCAGCATCTTTCAGCGAGCTAGGCACGTCAGCGTGGCCCGATGATTGATCCTTTGCAAAGTTGAGGATTGAAGCACCAGTGAAAAGCCCGGTGAAAATGCAAGAGAGTAGCGAGTTGGCGCCAAGGCGGTTGGCACCGTGATAGTGATAGTCACACTCTCCGATTGCGTAGAGCCCCTCGATACTGGTCATGTGGTTCTGCGGCGCACCGGCCAACAATCCGCCATCGGCATTTTTGACGTAATCAGCCCACAAGCCGCCCATGCTGTAATGAACAGCCGGGAAAATCCGCATCGGCTCCAGACGGGGGTCAACACCTTGAAACTTTTCGTAAATCTCGAGAATGCCTCCGAGCTTGCGATCCAGTTCAGCCTTGGGAATGTGGGTGAGGTCCAGGTAAACACTCATACGATCCTTGTCGATGCTCAACCCATCATTAACGCAGATGTCGAAGATCTCACGGGTCGCAATATCCCTTGGTACCAGGTTCCCATATTCCGGATACCGCTCTTCAAGGAAGTAATAACGCTCACCCTCGGGGATGTCTCGCGGCGTTCGGACATCCTGCGGTTGCTTCGGAACCCAAACACGCCCGCCCTCTCCTCTTGCCGACTCGCTCATCAGTCGCAGTTTGTCGCTTCCTGGAATCGCTGTGGGGTGAACTTGGATGAA
>JAPOKD010000318.1 GCA_029977825.1 Planctomycetota bacterium
CATGGAAGCCATCTATGAATTCGATGTCGAGGACATGCCGGTGACCGTGGCCGTCGATAGCACAGGAGTCTCGGTGCACAATACTGGACCAAAGGAATGGAAGCAGGTCATCGAGCTCAAGAGTCTCTAACTATGATGCACGGACAGTCAGTTCAACAGGTTAGATGCTTCGTTGAATCAAAGAAGGCTCGCCAGGGATCTTTCTTTGTGGGTGTGTTGTCGGCGATTTACAGAACCTGAGAACGCCGACTTTCCTGTGAGCAAGTCCGCATTTGGGAGATCTACGTGTTGATTCACAAAATGCCTCTGCCGTTGGCCAAGTGGTTTAGAGGCTGTATCAATTCGCTGACCCGAGTTGTAATCTGGGGTGTATCGGCTTCAGTGCTCTTGGCTTGGTGCTGCTTTGGCGAGTGCCATGCAGATCAATTTGCGTTGGTCGAGACCGACGCAAGAATTGAGATACATCGCAAGGGAAAATTACTGGTCTGTTACAACAAAGTTTCGCCTGCGGTCCCCGCTGGGACCGACCCGATTTATCAACGTACAGGTTTTCTGCATCCTGTTTGTTCGCCTGATGGAAAAGAGGTCACCGCGAGTTTTCCATACGATCATCCACATCAGCAAGGGATTTTTTCCGCCTGGGTGAAAACGAAATATAACGGTCGCACCCCTGATTTCTGGAATCTGAAAAAAGGGACAGGACGAGTGTTGCACAAACGGGTTTTGGATGTGTTTTCGGGCAACGCAGGAACTGGTTTCGCAGTTGAACTGGTACACCGCAGTGAGGAGGTTCCAATGCTGGAAATTCTCCGGGAGACATGGAGAGTCACCGCAGTTCCCACCGACGGGTCATTCCACTGCTTTGATTTGGACACGAAACAGGAGGCATTGACTGATTTGCCTTTGCAGATCGAGAAGTTTCATTATGGCGGAGTTGCTGTACGAGGACCAATCGAATGGTTGTTGCAGAATGACCGTGATTTGCTTCCTTCCGTTGGCGTTCGGGGTGGAGCGGCAGCATTCCTTAACAGCTTCGGTTCCGATCGTGTGAAAGGAAATCATGAGAGACCGAACTGGGTTGCGATGTCGGGCATCGTTCAAGGTAAGCCGGTAAGTGTAACCGTCCTGTGCGCAGACACCGCTTTTCGCGCTCCGCAATCAACGCGGTTGCATCCGACCAAACCTTACTTTTGCTTCTGCCCTTGTGTTGATGGCAGCTTTGTAATTAACAAGAAAAGTCCATATCAAGCCAGTTATCGTTTTGTGATTTGTGATTCCAAGCCCGATAGGGAATGGATCGATCAACGCTGGCTCGAGTTCAAAGCCAATTGAAAATCAGGCAACGCAGGATTTGCTCGCAGTTGCGGTTTCTGTTCAAACCCACGCAACGCAGGTTTTCCTCTCACTCGGAAGGCTGTTTGTAGTTCTGCCAGACCCACTCAATGGCATGGGGTAAAAACTGTGCCTTTGCGTTTCCTACGCCATGGCCAGAGTCTTGGCAGAAGAGGTACTGGTAGTGGTATCCCTTTGCCTTCAATGCTTTGGCCATACGGTGATTAGCTTCGACCCAGTCGTGCATTCCATCGCGCATCACGTTTGGGTTGTAGTTGTCACGATCACCGACAGCCATGAAAAGCCGAATTGGCTTTGCAGGGGATTCCGGAATCAATTTATTATGAAAACCCCAGGCACCATCGGGATAATTTGGGTCGAACGGCCATTGTTGGTTCACAAATGTGCCAGAGGTGGTCAGCACCCGGTGGTAGAGATCAGGACGAAACCACGCCATGATCAATGCAGCTGAACCACCAGAGCTGCTGCCCATGACGGCACGTGCATCAGGGTCTTTAGTCAACCTGACTCCGCAGTTCTTCGCAACAAGTGGAAGGACTTCCTCCTCGATGTATTCTGCGAATAATCCCGACATGGTGTCATACTCTCGGCCGCGTTCGTGTCCCTGGGCGTCGCCACCACCGTTGGCGATCATGATTAACACCATTGGGGGAACGCGTTTTTGTGAGATCAGGTTGTCCAGGATTCTTGGTAGCAGCATCTTCGGAGCACCTTTGGGGCCGTCATGGCAGACCATGAATGGGGCCGGCGTACCAGGTTTGTATTGGGCCGGGACGTAAACAGTGATCTTGCGTTCGTAATCGATCTCATGAGTGTCGACGATCAGCGTTTTGGGATTCTTTGGGTCAACCTTGCCGAAAACCTTGCGGGCTATGCCGGGGTTGAAACGTTTCCCTTCTCGCGAGTCCATCGTAAACTGCTGAACGCGGCCTTTGGGGACGTCAGCCCGTTCATTGCGTTCGGGTGCGGGAACGTACTTAGGTCCGATAAGAAAGTTACCGTCGGCATTTAAAGGCGGATTGGGTGCATTTTCTCCCGTTACCAGAGAAAAGTCTGGCGCGGAAGGCGCGTCAAAGCTCCGGGTTGGTGGCTGAGCGGTAACAAGGCAGGGAACGGCAAGGGCAAGGCCGAGTGCGAGAGCACTCAATGTTCGATGCAGTTTCGACATGAAGTGAATTCCTGGTGGGTACTAAGCATGGCAGGCTCAGGTAACGCGTCAAAGAGCAGCCTTCACATTAGAGAAGGTATGATGCTCGCCAGCAAGGATCAGGGATCAGATCTTGCGGTCACGGCGTGCAAAAGCTTACGCCGGCGTGGGTTTATCACTTGCGATCCCGGAAGAATCGAAACAGCTCACTACCAACAAGCCTGCAACCACATGCACGTTCACGGCTGAGAACTTTGTGTCATGTCCGTGGACGGGGGAATGATGGAAAGCCCCGATGTGTCACCTGACTAACGGTGACATGTTGCGTCGCATCGATTGACGGTCGCCGGACAGGTCTGTACTCAGGAAGCGAGAGCTGGATCGAACGCCGGTGGGCTCGAGGGGCTTCGTTCGTCAGACTGCGTCTGTGCGGGCGCAGACGCCTCGTTGCCAGGGGGCTGGAACTGATCAATCCAAGTACGCACAAGAATGCGCTTGCGTGTAGGGTTGGTCGAATCAATGAAGGCCGTGCGTGAATGGCACATGCGTTGATTGTTCAAAAGCAGTATTTCCCCTCTGGCAAGCATTCGGGTATACGTGTTCTTCGGATTCAGAAGGTAGCTATCAATCAGGTTCATGGCTGAGCGAAGCCCCATCGGCAGTGGTTCGCCGAGCTTATGATATGCGGTTTCGATCCAGTAACGCATGTATCGGAACTGTAGTCCAGTGCTTGTAGATTTGAAGATAGGAAACGCGTTTTTTCGGATTGCGTCACAGTTGCGTTGACCGCCGGGGGTGATGACATCACGGCAAACAGGACGCGTCAAGGCGTTCAGTGCGGTGGGGTGGTGTTTCGATAGCCATTCATGCAGTTGCGTTGCATCGGCAAGCAGGGATTCTCCGCCACTGAGCGCAGGTTGCAAACAGAGTAGGCCGACAATGGTCGGGCAGTAATTGGCTGCGGAACTGTCAGTGTGGAAGCCTGTTGAGGCACGGGTTTTTGAAACCGGAATTGCCTCTTTTTTGTGATCAAGGCCACGGTCCTTTACTTCAAAAAACTCTCCGTAACGATCATTGAGTGATCCCATTGAACGCGTGAGGTTCGCGTAAATCTCTCTCAGTTCATCATTTGAGAATTGTTGATCATCCATTTTCAGACATGCAAAACCCGGCTCTTCAGCAAGCAGCCTTTTGAGATGTTGCTGCCAATCTCGAAGTATGCCAAAGCGCGGAAATTGCTTCGGCCCCATCAACGCGTCCGCGATTCTGTTTGGCACCCTGATAATCGGATTGTTTGCAGATAACGAGTGGCGGGAATTTACTGGACGACGGGACAGCTGTTTCGAGTGCTGGGGCATCACTTAGTTACCTCCATTGCCATATGCAGAGGCAAGTCGACGAGAGGGCGAAAGAAGTCTGGATCCAAGGCGACATGACGTTCATCAATTCGCAATTCGTGTACGTCAGGGATGGTTGTAAAACCTGCCTGTTTCAAACCTGAGAAATAGTCGCTTAACAGTTTGTGAACGCACTGTACATCGACAGGTGTGCGGTCCAGACGCCATATTTCGCCGGGGAAGCATCGGTCCCTGCCGCTAAAATAGCCGCCGCGTGGTTCAAAGTAGAAAGGGAACTCTGTCGTTTTTAGAAATGGCAACGACGGGTGGGGAACAGAAAAAATCAGACGACCACCGGGGACGAGTCTCTCATACGCTAGTCGCATGATTTGGTGCATCTCATCAACTGACATGTAATTGAACAGAAAGACTGCAATGATCAGGTCGTAAGATTTACCTATCGGAGACGTGTCTTGTCTCAAGTCGGCGACGCAATATTCGAGCCCGTTGTACTGGATGTGCTCTTGTTGCCGAATAGCTGCCTGGATCATCTCTTCTGAGATGTCGATGCCGAGAGTGGTTCCCGCGCCTCGTTTCATCAGTTCACGCGACACATAGCCTTCGCCACATCCCAGGTCGAGCACCCGCTTTTCAGTCACTGGAGTGCAAAGGTCAAGCAGGAACGGTCGCGCTGAAAAGTCCGATAGCAAACTTGGCTCGTCGCGAGTCCATTTGGCAGCCTGAGAGTTGTAGATCTCTCGAGTGGTTTCAGCAGTTTTCATTTTTGTGCCTCTGCACGCAGGAGAAGTTGATCCCAGAATTCAGCCCGTAGTTCGAGAGCTGCATACATTCCGCGCCGGATTTCACAAAAAGCATTTTCATGTGAGTTCATCAGGTCTTCAGCGACTCGCATCATCAATTCGGAGTGTTCGTCGTCAACCTCGGAGTGAAGCTCAAAAAAAACATAATCTCGAGGGCTAAGATTCGTGTACTGCTTGATGGCCAGAGTGATGGGGCGGTAAATATGTTTCACCATCGATTCAGTGCCCAACCCCAAGGCACCAATAGCCTCTGCGGGAGTGGCTTGATTTAGCATCGCGAGGAATTCCTTTCGCCATTTGATCGCGGCAGCAGACAACGGAGCTACACGAGCTTCAATACCGACGGCTAATTGAAAACGACGAAACAGGATCGGATGGGGAATACCCTGTACCCAGTCTTCGGCGATACCAAGTTTGCTCAATTCGGCAAGAGTCGCGGTATCCAGCGTCCCTCCTTCTTCATCAATATTTTCCTGAAAGTAGGAACGGTGCTGCGGGCTTTCAAGTTTGTTCATCACGCAGTGCAGATATTTGGGGAACCAGCTTGTGTAACCCTGGTATTGAACTGCGAAATCAACGATAGCCTGATGGGGATCAGGGAGGCTGCCATTGGCTAGGGCTGTGAGATAAGGGTGATTTACACCGCGGTGACAACGGGCGGCATGTTCCAATTTTGAGATCTCATTTTGCTGCTGGATTAACATCGCGTCACAAGTCCTTTCACAGAGGTACATGATGCCGTTACCGTTTCTGCGACTAATGAAACGCTTTGGCCTGGGTTGGGTGCAGCTTTTAAACAGGGTCGCTGTCAACGGTGAAGAGAGCAAACGCCGGGCCAAATTGGGAGCTTCCACTGTTCGGCTACCCCTGTGGTGCACCCCGCGTGCAGGGCACCCACCCACAGGGCCGGATCTGTTCGGCCGCGGCACAGCGTTTCTTACTCGTAAAACACTTGTTGTGACGTGTTTTTTCAGTTGCCGCGAGGAGTTGCAAGCATCTGAATCAGTCGATCGAAGCAGCTTATGGAAAAGCAAGAAAGTAAGTTGGGACGGTAATGAGTTGGCTGCTGTGAGTCTTGAAATTGGACAAACGTCTCACAAATACCTTGGCCGGCACGTTTTGGTGACGTTGGCCCATACTTTTCCAAGTGGCATGTGAAAGTGCGCATCGATTGTGCTCTTGCCTGCGGGGTTGAAAGCATCATGCATTGGCCGTTGAAGGAACAACAAGTCGTCGCCGCGAGAAGCACTGCATAATTCTGTTCAAAAAACATCGGCACTGTGCAACCAACCCGTCGCACCCAGCACCGCACCCCCACCAGCCAACGCACCATTGGACGCAGCGAACGAAAAGGAATACCACGAGGCGTGGGCACAGAAATTGGGTGTTGAAGTTGAAACTGAGAATTCGATTGGAATGACGCCGAGCGTGGTACCAGCGGGTACGTTCACCATCCGTGAGAATGATGATGCTCACGCGGTGAGTCTCCCCAAGCCGTTTATGCTTGGTACGTATGATGTCACTCAAGGTCAGTATCAACGGGCGATGGGCACTAACCCAAGCAAGCTCAAGGGCGCAAACAATCCGGTCGAGATGGTGAGCTGGACTGACGCAGTCGCGTTCTGCCGCACGTTGAGTGAATTACCGTCGGAGAAGTTTGTGGGTAATGTTTATCGTTTGCCCACCGAAGCAGAGTGGGAGTATGCCTGTCGTGTTGGAACGACGTCCAAGTATAGTTTTGGCGATGATGACTCGGAGTTAGGTGATCACGCGTGGATCAGAAAAAACTTTGGGGGTAAAAGACATCCAGCCGGCGGCAAAAAAACAAAAGCGTGTGGTCTGTACGAGATGAACAGGAGTGTTTGGGAGTGGTGTCAGGAAAGGTATGGCGGTTGCCCTGGTCGCGCTTTGACGAACCCTAGTGGGGCTAACTCTAGCTCGGACCGCTACGGGATCACGCCGTC
>JAPOKD010000764.1 GCA_029977825.1 Planctomycetota bacterium
GGTACCCGGTCGTCTGCTGGAAACCGCGACCGCAGGAAAACGCATTTCAAAGGGTGATCTGATTGCACGCCTCGAGAACCGGGATCTGAAGAAGTACTTCGAAACAACTGACGGACAGTATCAGGTGCAACGGATCCGAGTCCGAAGCCTTGAGGTTCTACGCAGTCAATCTCCAGAACTAGGGAATGAGCTCCCCGCAGCCAAGACGATACTTGCCGATCTGAACCAACAGCGCAAACAGGTCCTCTCGCAAATCGCTTCGCTTACTTTGCGAGCCCCGGCGAGTGGTGTCATTTTAAAACCCCGTAATATTCTTGAGAAAAACACGAACCACGCTTCACTGCGAACTTGGGATGGCACTCCTTTGGACCCTCAAAACCTGGGTTGCAGGCTTGAAAAACAGACCCTGCTTTGCAGTATTGTTCAGCCACAGGATTTTAAAGCCTTGCTCAAGGTGAACCAAAAAGACATCCAATACATTCGGCAGGATCAAACCGTGCAAATGAGCTTGGTCATGTCCCAGGGACAAGTCCTTCAAGGCAGGATCACAGGCATTTCACGCAAAGCAGGCAATTCGTCTCCGCCTGTGGTGCATCCGTATCGGGACAGCCCCCAAGAGCAACAGTCCCAAAGCGAACAGTCAGACACTTACTACAACGTCGATGTTGCCCTCAGCACAAGAACAAAAGACACGCTGGCAATCGTCGGTGCCTTGGGGACAGCTCGCATTCAAGTTGAACCTCAGTCACTTGGTTTACGAGTATTTCGTTTTTTGACTGCGGTTTTTAAGCCTGTCAACTGAATACTTTTGATTTCTTCGAAACTCGAGTCACAGTTTTCGCCATCATCGGTTCTGACAACCACTGGAAACTGAATTACAGGGGCGGTGTTTTAGTACATGCAATGGTAATGTCGCTGCGCTCCAGATGAAGTGGGCTCCCGCATAAACCGCAGGGGGACAACAACCATGACCTGGAGAAATCCCTTGGCTTTCCATTAAGCGATTTTCAAAATAGAGAGGGCCATGACAAAAACGGGTCACTCGACAGAAGTCCCCCAACCTGAATTCAAGTCGATAATAGTCAACTGCATGAGACTGCTCTGGATCGTGAGCGTCATCTCTGAGTTTTGTCAGCGTCTCATTTCCCGGCAACTCTTCCTTCGGAAAGAGCTTGGATCTTTCTCCCCGGGGAGCGATTGTTCGGGGGCGAATATCAAGCCACTGGTAATCTGCATGGTGATCACCATCAGAAGAATCAATGCTCTTTGCCTGCACATAAGCCAAGGCATCGGCGGACTGATCCGAACCATTGAATTCTACCTGTCGGAACGCACCATCCAAGCGTAGTCGCATTGGAACTGCTAACTGCTCAATACTCAGGTACTGCAAGTTCCCATCACCGCGTGGACTTATCGAAAAATAGAGATCGTCGCAAACAGTCTCGTGGGATGGCTCATGCCCCACCCTTCTCCTTAATTGGTCCGGAACCACATTGAAGATAGGGCGCTTGCCAGTCAACAAACTGGGTTCGATAGACGTTGCCTTTTTGCCAGATGCCTCACCCTGAACTCTAGGCTCCTGACCGTAGGCACCATCATCCTTCTTTAGCCAATGATCTTGTGCTGAGAGATTGCCAACCGAAACGGCCAAGCCAAATATCAAACACAAGCAAAGCGGGACCGCAAACGGAATCCGTGGAAAAGCGAGGCATTGAAACACCCACAACATCTTCAAATCCCGAAAATTAACTTCCGTAGTGGGAGCATTACGGTGACCCCAAACACCGATCGTGAAGAAAAATTTGAGCCTGAGCTTGATCATGTGCCAATTCCTTGGGCTTTTCCATTCTTCTGTTCGAAATTAACCACACCAAAAAGGAGATTCGGTCACCCTGAGTGAGCAAATCTCGATTCTGCCTTCGAATGTTAAAATGGGGACTGGCGTTAAAATCGCAATAAATCTTAGGATTCGATTTCTCTAGAGCGGGATCTGACAACGAAAGCCCCACCTTTTTGAGAAACTGCACCGTTTATCGCGACAATTCAGCACGATTTCTCGATAATAAAGAGTGACGGCAGAGCGCGATTAAATGCTCTGGCAAAGATTTTTGGCTGCGGGTTTACTTGCTACTTCATCGCGTTACAAGGGTTCTAGCGAAGAGACACCACACAGAACTTGCAAAACGAGTCAGACCTGACATGAATTCCGCAAAATCAACAACGCTCATTGTAAGACAGTTGACACACACAACTGATCGAATCATGCACGTCCCAAGCATCACTGACAAAAAGACAGAAACGTGCTGCAAGTCCTAACAACCATTCTCAGAACAATCGCAAGAGCATGGCGTTGGTACTGGCCCACCAATAATGTGTCATCTCGTGAATTGAACGTAAGCCTGGCGGTGATCCCGTTGGAAACGCGGCGTGTTCTCAATGCTGATGGATTTACCAGCGAATTAACATCACTTGCTGAAGCTGAACCTGCTATCTCGACGCAGGAAGCGGAGAACGAAACCTATGCACAACACCATGCAACAGACACCCCCACGAAGGTCACAAGCACTCAGCAGCAACAAGCGGGCGCAGTCACTGCTTCCGATGAGTTGGTGTTCCTCGACGCAAATATTGAAGGCTACCATCTCCTCGAGACCAGCCTGTCTGAAAACTTCGACATTGTCGTTTTCGAAGCTGACGGAAATGAAACGCAGACAATTACTCAGTCGCTAAACAGCAAGCACAGCCTCGACGCAATCCATATTCTTTCGCATGGTGCCCCCGGCAAAATCTCACTTGGTTCGCACCAGCTGACTTCGGAAAATCTTGGTCAACACTCAGAATTGTTAACCAGCCTCCAGAACGCCTTGTCAGATAGCGGCGACATCTTCATCTATGGATGTAATGTCGGTCAGGGTGAAATTGGTAAAGCCTTTGTTTCAGCTGTAGCGAACGCAACCGACGCCGATGTGACAGCTTCGACCGACAAAACCGGAGCAATGACCTTGGGTGGAAACTGGGATCTGGAATACTCCCATGGCGAGATCGGCGACACGCTCCTCCCAAACAATTTACATGCCATAAATTTCAACCAACTTCTTGATACGGAAAGCCCGACAGCAACCGTTGGGTTGGAGGCTGACTTCCTGTCTTCGACAAGCAGTTCCACAAAACTGACAATTACGTTCAGTGAAGATCCAGTGGGGTTCGATGAGGGAGACTTGATTCTCTCTAATGGAAGCATTACCGCTGGTAGTTACGACAGTTCAAAATTTACCTACACGACTTTTTTTACAGCTGACTCCAATGTTGACGCGACAGGTGGGGTTGAGCTTGTAGCGGGTAGCTACGAGGATGCTGCGGGAAATATTGGAGGCGGTAGTTCAGACACTGCGGATATCGACACGCA
>JAPOKD010000913.1 GCA_029977825.1 Planctomycetota bacterium
CCAGCAACAAACGTGACTCTTCCTACTCGAGACCTGAACACATCGGCCACCAAACGCCAGATTCCATCAGTTTCACTGGGATCTGATAAAACGCGGGCCGAGCGAGTATATTGCTAGGGCCGCAGCAAGGGCGATAAAAAACACCGCTTACGATGAGCGGTCAAACAAAAAGCCCCAACCGCTTAAGACTCCTGATACGAGTCACAACCTGGTTTAGTGACAGCTCTCCGTCGTGGCTGCATTTTGCTGCATTTTGATCAACGGGTCCCTGACCAACAATGAAAACTTCGTTGCGATGCAAACACAGCATTGCTGCTCCAGTTTGGAAAAAACACCATGCTGTCCATGACACTCCTCTCATTTCTATTTTTCACCGGGCTTGTGATTATTCTCACGTGGTGGTTCACCCGCGCGTCTGACTTGAACACCGATGAGGGTTACTTTCTTGCTGGCCGAAGTTTGACGGGGATCTTTATCGCAGGATCACTGCTGCTAACCAATTTATCAACGGAGCAACTGATCGGCCTGAATGCTGGCTCGTTCAATGACGGGCTGTCAGTGATGTGCTGGGAAGTAATCGCCGGCATGTCGCTAGTAGTGTTGGCTCTGGTGTTTTTACCGCGATACCTGAAATCAGGAATCGCAACGATTCCTCAGTTCCTTGAAGAACGCTATGGTTCATCAGTCAGGGCGTTAACGGCTGGTATCTTTATTGTTGCCTACATGCTGATTTTGCTTCCTTTCGTTTTATTCCTTGGTGCCCGTGGCCTCAATGGAATGCTCGATCTACAGGAACTGCTGGGATTCCCAAATGAGTTATCTACCATTTGGGGTGTGATCATCTTCATCGCGGCTTTGGGTGGTGGATATGCCATTTGGGGTGGAATGCGAGCGATCGCGGTCTCTGATACTTTCAATGGTGCCGGACTTTTGATTGGCGGCCTGATGATCACTTTCTTTTCACTACAAGTTGTGGCTGGTGACGAGGGCGGCTTCATGGGAGCCTTCGAGAAGATCAAAGAAAAAGACCCCGATGCTTTTAACTCGATTGGCTCAGCCGACGAGGGAACTCACTGGCCGACGCTTTTCACCGGAGTGCTGCTGCTGAACTTCTTTTATTGGTGCACGAATCAGCAAATCATTCAAAGAACATTCGGCGCCAAGAATCTCGCAGAGGGTCAGAAAGGCGTGCTTTTGGCTGCCTTCTTTAAAATCCTTGCTCCGCTGATCCTTGTTCTACCGGGCATCATCGCCGCTTACCTTGTCATCGGGATCGGTGACCCTGAAATGATGCAAGCAGTGGGCAAGAATGAAGATGGCAACTGGGTTGCAGACCGAGCCTATGGTGCTCTGGTCAGTCAAGTACTACCCAAGTGGCTGCTAGGTTTCTTCGCTGCTGTGGTGGTAGGCTCGATCCTCTCGACGTTTAACTCAGTGCTGAATTCCGCTGCCACTCTTTTTTCACTTGATGTCTACAAGAAATATCTAAATCCAACAGCATCAACCAAGTCAGTGGTGCGATCTGGCCAAATTTGCAGTTTCGTCGTCGCGGTCTTCGCCGTGATCGCAGCACCCTTAATATTCTTTGGCCAAGAAGCAATTTTCGGATTCTTCCAGACACTCAACGGTGTCTACTTTATCCCATTGCTGGCCATTATCATGGTTGGGATGTTTCACCGTTTTGCAGATGGCATGTCTGCCCTGATCACCTTATTGGTTGGACTCGGACTGATGGTTATCGGCACCTTTTTCACGGGCGAAGACAAGGTCAATAAAATTGATGGTTGGTTGGCAGATACTTTTGGGAGTCCGTTCCACTACATGGGTGCTGTCTTTGCTCTGCTAATCGTGCTGCAATTGACACTGAGTGCCATGGGCATGAAAAGAAGTGAACCTTACGTCCAGGAAGACAAAGGCCTGGTTGACCTGACGCCTTGGAAGCCAGCCCCCTTCGTCGGCGGAGCATTGATTCTGCTGGTGCTTGGGATTTATGCACTGTTTGCATTTTAGAAATATGCCGCACGCAGTGATCATTCACAATTGAATCAGTCAATCTCACGACTGCAAAAACTGCTCAACACGTCCTCGGGTTGAGCCCAAATACAAAGTCCTGAGCCGACGTTACGACGCCGGCGGTCGATTGCTTGAAATACACGCAACATTCTGTCGCGGCATTGTTTCGACTTCACGAGGCAGAGCAAAACCTCACAAACTTGCTTCCTAATGGTAAAATTACGACGCGGCCTGAAACGTGGCGGCGTGGATCGGGAATGAAATACGAGAAGAAAATCACATCCCAAGGTCAACAATGAACTTCCAAAGTACCGCTGCAAGAACTTCCAACGGCTGTCTCTTTCTGCTGCTTCTTCTCAGTTGCCTGATCAGCCACTCGAGCGTGCTGGCAGCTCCTCAATCACTCACGCCGCAATCAGCTCAACACGGGCGTCCCAACATCATCGTCGTGTTCATTGATGACATGGGCTGGTCGGACCTGTCCTGCTTCGCCGGCAAACAAGTCGAAACCGAGCACATTGATCGATTGGCAGCAGAAGGAATCCGCTTCACCAACTTCTACGTGAACTCGCCAATCTGCTCGCCGTCTCGTGTTGCTCTTTCGACGGGCCAATACCCACAACGTTGGCGCATTACCTCTTACCTCAACAA
>JAPOKD010000966.1 GCA_029977825.1 Planctomycetota bacterium
AAAAAGCCCACGGCGTTTCAGCTACCGAAGATTCATCGCAACCCTCCAGGAGACGTTTCTGTTATCCTCGAACACTCCGATATCGCCTTACCCATAGTCCTAACGCATGTCGTCAATTCTCCCGATCATCGATGCAGGTCTGCCCACCGGAATCGTCGAACCGTTTGCCGCAAAGGTTGGGCGGGAAGCGGAGACATTGTTTCGAGGTAGATTAACTGAATTGCAAATCAACTTGGGCAAACTCTGCAATCAGACGTGCACACACTGCCATGTCGACGCCGGTCCAACAAAAACAGCGGAGAACATGACGCTCGAGACGGCCGGACGCATCTGTGAACTGGTCGACGAGTGTGACACACTTACAACCATCGACTTGACGGGCGGTGCACCAGAACTCAATCCGAACTTCAGAACTCTGGTAATGCACTTCCGTTCCAGCGGTTTGAGTGTCATTGACCGTTGTAATCTGACCATCCTGTCAGAACCGGGGCAGGAAGACTTGGGTACTTTCCTTGCTGCCCAAGGAGTCGACATTGTGGCATCGCTTCCCTGCTATCTTGAAGACAACGTAGATGAACAGCGAGGTAATGGTGTTTTTCGACGCAGCATCAGCGGCCTGCAGCAACTCAATTCACTGGGCTATGGACAAGAAGACAGTACTTTGAAGTTGAATCTCGTTTTCAACCCAACGGGACCAAGTTTGCCGCCAGACCAGACTTCATTGGAAACTGCCTACAAACAGCAACTGAAAGAACGCTACGACATTGAATTTAATCACTTGTTTGCGATCACCAATATCCCCATCAAGAGATACGCCAAGTTCCTGAAGAAGCGTGGGGCCTTGGAGGACTACATGCAAATGCTGGAATCTGCATTCAATCCCCACGCCGCACGTGGAGTGATGTGTAAAGCGATGCTCTCGATTGGTTGGGACGGCCAGTTGTACGATTGTGATTTCAACCAGATGTTAGGGATGCCCGCAGCCGGAAGACCAGCTCAAACGGTGTGGGACATCGCAGCCTTTGACGAATTCATTCACCAGCGTGTTGCTGTTGCTGACCATTGCTATGGCTGCACCGCCGGAGCGGGCAGCAGCTGCGGTGGCTCTGTTACCTGAACTAAAAACCAAGCGAAAACCTACCCATGTCCAATACGCTCGATACTGAAAACGCTGTACGTGAACGATATTCAGCCGCGGCGCAAACACGTGAGGCCGAACTATGCTGCCCCGTGGACTATGACGCACAGTATTTGGCTATCATCCCACAGGAAGTGATTGATCGTGATTACGGATGCGGTGATCCATCCAAATGGGTCCGACCAGGTGAAACGGTACTGGACCTGGGAAGCGGCGGTGGAAAGATCTGCTTCATCGCAACGCAGGTGGTAGGACCTGAGGGAAAAGTGATCGGCGTCGACATGAATGACACCATGTTGGAACTCGCGCGGCAAAGCCAAGTCGAAGTCGCTGACAAACTTGGCTACGACAACGTGCACTTTCACAAGGGGAAAATTCAGGACATGGCAATCGATCGGGACCGCGTCGATGCATATCTAGCGGACCACCCGGTAAAGAACGAGGCGGATCTGCAAAAATTCGAATCCATGCTTCACAGCCTGCGAAAAGAAAGCCCAATGATTGCTGACAATTCCATCGATGTTGTCGTCAGCAATTGTGTTTTGAACCTCGTTGACCCGTCAGAAAAAGAACAGCTGTTTCGTGAAATATTTCGTGTCCTCAAAAAAGGTGGACGCGCCGTGATCAGCGACATTGTCAGTGATGAATCTGTACCCCAGCATTTGCAGGATGATCCCGAACTTTGGAGTGGCTGCATCTCTGGAGCTTTCCAGGAAACCGAATTCCTGAAAGCATTTGAAAGAGCAGGATTCTACGGCTGTGAAATGCCAGTCCTGCAAGAGCAACCATGGCAAACAGTCGAGGGCATCGAATTCCGCTCGGCTACCGTCATTGCTTACAAAGGCAAAGAAGGGCCTTGTGACGACTACAATGAAGCCGTGATCTATCGCGGACCATTTTCCCAAGTCGTTGATGACGGCGGCCATGTTTTCCGGCGAGGTGAGAGAACCGCGGTCTGTCGAAATACCTTTTCCCTGATGACACAGGCTCCCTACACAGACGACTTCATTCCTGTGCCACCACACCAAGCAGTCAAGGATGCTGATGCAAAACCCATGAACTGTGACGGACAGGAAAGATCACCAAAAGTCACGAAAGGCAA
>JAPOKD010000440.1 GCA_029977825.1 Planctomycetota bacterium
ACCGTTCAGATCCTCGGAAGCGAAGCGCTTTACCCAGAGCACATGGAGATGGATTGCCGAGACGATCGCGGCGAACGCGTCGAAATCGACTCGAACAACTAAGGATCCAGGTGAGGTGGCCCTGAGCTCTGCATCAGGGCTGCCTGCACTCAGTCTCGAAGACGCCCTTCAACTGTGAACGGGCCTCCCATTTCAACCCGTCAGGACACACGCTGTGATTGAACTCGGTATCAACATCGATCATGTCGCCACCGTGAGGCAAGCACGCCGGACGTTCGAGCCTGATCCTGTGGTGGCTGCCGCCTTGGCTGAACAAGGTGGGGCAGATGGAATCACTTTCCATCTGCGTGAAGACCGCAGACATATTCAGGAGCGGGACGTTGAACTGCTGATGCGAACGGTGACCGTCAAGACAAACATGGAATTCGGTTGTGCTGACGAGATCGTTGAAATCGCTTGCAAAGCGAAGCCTACCTGGGGACTGCTTGTTCCTGAAAACCGCGCCGAAGTAACCACTGAGGGTGGTTTGGATGTCGTGGCAGACCAGGGCCGGATTGCTTCGGCAATACAGAAGTTGAAGGAGCAAGAAATTCTAGTCAGCCTCTTCATTGATCCGGATGTCGCACAAGTTGAAGCATCCGCAAAATTGGGTGTTGATGCGGTCGAATTGCATACGGGCCCCTACGCCCTCGCCTCGCGTCACACGCTCACGGACGAATTGGCACGATTGTCAGAGGCTGGGAAGGTAACCTCCGCACTTGGGATGCGTCTGCATGCCGGGCACGGATTGAATTACACCAACGTTCGGCCAGTTGCCGCGATCCCCAATATGATCGAATTGAACATTGGGCACTCCGTTGTCAGCCGGGCATTGATGGTGGGAATGCGGGAAGCCGTGGCGGAAATGCGGCGGATTCTTGATGTGTGCCAACTCGGACAAAAGTGAGCCATCACGGTTACCGTGGAGATGGGGGGCTCAAACCTGCGTCCCTCAACGCCATTGGCGACGAATTTTCCAGTTTTTGATGTGGGAACTGCCTTAAAGTACCAGAGTATTTCCCGGCTTTTTGTCATGGTTGCAGTCTGTCGGCTATACTCCAATAGGTGCATTTCTTGTCGCTTGGAAGTTGTTCATGAAGACCACACAACGCTTGCTCGTCATTTTCCTGATTGGGATCGGTGCGATCACCCCGCATGTTCGGGCCGACGAACGCCGGGCGCCAAAGCCCAAAGTCGATGAAGAAAAGATGAAGGCTATCTTCTTCGCTGACATTAACGATGCCTTCCGTGGTGAGGCACCGACAATTGCGAGCGTGCGGGCGACCGCAGCGGCAGTAGCGGCAGTAGCGGCACCAGCGGCGGCAAGTACCGGTGGCGATGCTGCAGCTTCCGGAACTGATTTGTGGTCTTCACTTATCTCTCCTCAATCACTCGAGGACGAGATTAAACGTCTCAAGCTGGAATTTGATGGTGTGGTAACAACACCAGGTGCATTTAATAGTGGCGGATACCTGGATGCGAGATTGCATCTGACTGTTCTCGCCTCGTTGTTTGCCGTGATCAATCAGCACTCGGGTGAGGTCCGCTGGAAGGATCAGGCAGCAGCCGCGCGGGACTTGATCAGTCGTACAGCGTTCAACTGCAAGGCGGGCTCAACGCAGGTGTACAACGAAGCAAAACTCCGCAAGGGTGATCTTCAGGATCTGGTTGCGGGAAGCGGGTTGAGCAGCAAGGACGCAGAACCAGAAACCGACTGGACAATGATTGCTGACCGATCTCCGTTGATGGAGTATGCTGAGTTGGTGATTGAAAGTCTGGAAGACGGTGCCCGCGACGAAGGCACGATCAAAAAAGAGACGGATCTGGTGAAACGCAATAGTGAACTGATTGCGGTCCTCGGTGAAATCCTTGCCCAGGAGGGGATGGATGATGCGGATGATGATGACTACGCCAAACTCAGTCGCGACATGAGCGGCGACGGGAAAGCCGTGACGGCCGCGTTGGGGCGGGGTGACCTTGAAGCAGTGCGTCTTGGCGTGTCAAAAATACGGCAGAAATGTGACGCCTGTCATGAGCAATACCGTTAACTGGAAAACCTGTTCACCTCTGCGTCAAGTGAGCGGATTCATCATTTCATGAATGCGATCTGCCGCGTCAAGACGATATCCGTCGGTATCACCCAACGTCATCTACCAGTCCGCTAACGGTCCCGAAGATGATTCGACCGCGTAACGGTACTGCGTGTCACAGAAAGTGTCCGTCATTCCGGCGATGTATTCTCCCACAACCGACTCAAGGGGATGAGATTCCGCTCGTTGGCGAAACCTTAGTGGTAGACGCGAAGGAGTGTTCAACAGTGCTTGAAACATGTTCTCGAGCCGGTCCGAAGCAGCTTTTCTGACGGGAATCAGACGCTCATGTCGATAAACGGCATTGAATAGAAAAGACTCCAGCTCGCTACGTTCTCGGCCAACTGTGTCGCTGTGTGATAATCTCAGTCCCGCTTCACTGACACTGAGGGTGTCATGTCCTTCAAAGGGACGTAAAGCCTCAACGGCTTGCTCCAGCAAATCGCTGACCTGCAAGTCAATCAACTCATGGACTAAAAGTTGCCGTAGCTGTGACTTTGGCAGAAGACCATGGCGGCCACGGGTTCGCTCCAATGCTCTTCGGATGACGGCAAGTTCAGATAATTCTTCGATCGATAGCAGGCCCATTTGAATTGCATCGTCAACATCATGTGCGTCATAGGCGATCGAATCTGCGGCGTCGACCAGTTGTACTTCCAACATGGGGGAACGGCCCACAGCAGCTTCCGCCTTGTGTGCACGGACATCTTGCCCAGCAAGTGTCTCACGCGACAGATTCAATCCCGGGAAACTGGCGTATCGTTGTTCCAGTTGCTCGACAATCACGAGGGCGAATCCGTTGTGCGAAAAACCACCAACCGACTGCATGCAATGACTCAGGATATCTTCGCCGCAATGACCGTAAGGGGGGTGGCCTATGTCGTGCATCAACGCAAGTGCCTCGGTCAAATCCTCGTTCAAACGCAGAACTCGCGCCATTGTCCGGGCAACCGACGCAACTTCAAAGGTATGAGTAAGGCGCGTTCGATGGTAAATCCCCATCTCGCCCGTGAATACTTGCATCTTGCCGCTAAGCCGGCGAAATGCACTGCTATGCAAAATACGGTCACGGTCACGCGCAAAGGGACCGCGGTATGGATGAGATGGTTCCGAATGAACACGCCCCCCTGTATCGCGACTGTGAGCCGCGTAAGAGGCTAGCAGCAAATGTTCGCAGTCAGCGTATCGACGAAGGTCAATCATGGGTTCAGAATTTGGTTGATCCAAAGTGATCCCATTCCGGTAGCGGGGATTTCGAGTTTCTCGGTGTCGTTAGAATACCATTTTGCTACGTGGGCAGCAGCACGGCGGTTTGGAACGCGTCAAAAAACGGACACGGCTCAGGCTTTCAAGAAAAATTTCAGGATTGCCATGTGGCGCACAGCCCACGCTCGAGATAACAGAAACGCGTCCAGACCGGCAACACCGATACGGGCGAATTCGGCTGACAGAGCGCACTTCCTGTTGCCTGTGCAGGCGGATAAACTCGCCCGGAAATCGAATTGTATTCTGAATGCGGAGTTTCAGCTGATGGCGGGCGACAAACCCTGGTTGCAACATGGATGGCTTGAGCAAAGCCAAAACATCCTCGACTCTTTCTTTAATTTATTGGGGCACCACTTGATCGAGAGACAAGGGACGCCTTCGGAGCAGGCAGAGACCCTTTACGAAGCCCCATTCGTGGTTGTGTCGCATGGCACTCAGGCAGACCCGTTGCTTAACTACGCCAATTCGACCGCTTTGGATCTTTGGAAAATATCCATTCCCACGCTACTGAAAACGCCTTCCCGGATGACCGCAGAAACGATGCACCGGGATGAGCGGGCACGTTTGCTTGCGCGGACCACGCGGGATGGTTATGTGGACGACTATCGCGGTATCCGGATCGCAACCGATGGTCAGAGATTTCTGATACATAAGGCAACGGTCTGGAATCTTGCTGACCACAACGGAAATTATGTTGGCCAGGCAGCAACATTCGATCAGTGGACACCACTGGATGAGGATTGATGTCTGGCAGTAGGGTTTGCACGTCAGATAGACGCCCCGCTCTTTCGTGTTCTGCAGTGCCGGATTACGGACGTTGGCAGGGTACGACTCTAACGATGTTGCCTGAGTCAGACTCAGCGAGGAAGTAAAAGTTCTGCTTCAATACCGGGACAATGATTTTATATCGCATGGTAGACCCCACTGGACCAAAGGAGCGATGGACGACGGAAAACAAAATCTTCTTAAGCAGTGATGCAAATGCGGCACTTGGTGGCCTGATTTGAATCGCAAGTCTGTTGTGCCGCCGGGGCGCGGTTTGAAAAAAGTCACCCATGCCTCTCAGCCCTGCCGGCATCCGAACAAGTCTCCTGCGATTGTTCGCTCTCTCACTCTGCTGTCTGATTACGTACTGAGTGGTGACTTGGGTCGTCTTCTTCGGTGGTAGGCGGCGAATTGAAGGTGAGGTACTAGCAGAACCCGCATGATCAAGGCTTACACGTAGTCGCAGAAACAGAAGGTTGCCGCATCTCTAAAATACCGCGCCAATGTGCAGCTGCTTCGATCCGGCACAGCGCTGGCTTTTCACTTCAACCCTTACAGCACTGGACGCAATCCATGAATATTCACCAGATACGCCATTTGACCGCTCTTGCCATCGTTGCCCTGGTCGCTGGCCATGCGACCAGCTTGACGCACGCGGCTGATGCCAATGACGCGTGGGCTAGCTTCCGTGGACCGGAGGGCAACGGAGTTGCAGGGGAAGGGCACCCGGAAAACTGGAGCATGGACGATAATCTTGCATGGTCGGTGGAGGTTCCCGGTGGTGGATGGTCTTCGCCGGTTGTTGCAGGCGACAGGATTTTCGTGACAACGGCAGTCGCCGGTGACGGGACGCGACCAAAAGGGTTTGGTGAGGGGGTTGCTTCGATGAGATCCCATTTCATGGGGAAGGCACCCGACGAACCCTATAGTTTTGAGGTGCACTGTTTGAGTTTGAAAGATGGCAGTGTTCTTTGGAACAAACAGGTGGTTTCGAGAAAACCTCCCCACAAGATTCATCCATCCAACTCCTACGCAACTGAGTCGCCTGTTGCAGATGGCGAGCGTGTCTACGCCTACTTCGCAGCGGTGGGTGTTGTTGCGTGCCTTGACCGGTCTGGGGAAATCGTTTGGCAAAAAGAGGTCGGGGCATATCGCACATCGAGTGACTTTGG
>JAPOKD010000265.1 GCA_029977825.1 Planctomycetota bacterium
CATGATGGAACAAGCCTCGCCACCGCTGAGGAATGGGGCACCATGGCTGTCGCCGAGGTCAACCTGGGAGCGCCCATGTACTGGCACAGCCTTGGTGATTTCCGGGCACAGATTGCCCCTCACCGCCCCCAGATCAAACCTCAACCATGATGCAAATTTCACCGGCGCCGCATCTTAACGTCTGAAGAAAACCCGCTAACTGCTGCCAGTACGCACCAACTACCACCCTGCATAGCAGGTCAGATCGGGTCGGCAATAAAAACTGCCCGACGGCACTGCAGTTTCGGCTTTGCTTGTCCCGCAACAGGACGCTGCAAGACTGAAAAACAGCCAGTTACCGAAGCTTGCCAGATGTGACCGCCGGCTCGCATGCTGGCGAAGTTCCATACCGTGATCGCCACCGCCGCGTGCAATTACTGTCTCGCGAAGTTGTTTAAAACAGCCTTTTCACTTCTCCAACGCGGCAAGATGTAAAATCCTGACGGAACTCCGAATACGCTGTACAATTTGGATCTGCAACAGCATTCAATCATGACTTACAATTCGCTTGAAAATACGGCAGGCCGGTACATACATCCGCCTCACTTTCGAAAGCGAACACGTCACAGAGACGCAATGCAGTTCACCCGCCTCGAATAGCAGCTCTGAAGAGCTTTACTTTTCCCCACGACACATTCGTACTCGCTCCGTTGCCGTTATATGCACTGCATGCCCCCCCACAGTTCAAACTCGATCCAAGACCCCATGATACAACGTTGTATCAGTTTTATCGTCCTTGCGTTGATCGCGGTGTGCCCACTCAACACCTCCATAGTGCAGGCAGCTCCACCCGGCGGAATCAGCATTGCCAAGTTTGATGTGGATGCTACGCCGCCCGTCGGAACCATGATGGCTTATGACAGAGTCATTCGCATTGAGGAATTGGGGCTGCGGTGCCGAGGTCTGGTTATCATGGGTAGCGATGCCCCAATCGTCCTGTGTGCGGTGGATTGGATTGGGATCGGCAACGCGTCACATGACGCTTTTCGTGACCGAATTGCAAAAGCCGCTGGAACCACCCGTGAGCGTGTCGCTGTTCACACCTTGCACCAACATGACGCCCCACGCAGCGATTTCTCCGCCGAACGTCTGTTACACCAGGTCGGTGTCACCAATGTGGGACTGCATGAGGGTGCCTTTACTCGTGCAGTACTCGATCGTCTGGACGCAGCAATTTCGGCAGCGATCAAAAACCCCACCCCAATTACTCATGTCGGATTCGGTACTGCCAAGGTCGAAAAGGTTGCATCGAACCGAAGAATCCTTGGGCCTGACGGCAAAGTCAGTGCGACACGTTACACAACCTGTCGCGACCCTGAGTTGCGAGCTGCCCCCGAAGGTGTGATTGATCCAGAATTAAGTGCGGTCACCTTTTGGAACGACCAGAAGCTGGTAACAGTCTTGTCTTACTACGCTTGCCACCCTCAGAGTTACTATCGCACAGGAGTCCCAAGTCCAGACTTTCCTGGGATCGCGAGATTCCTGCGCGGCCAGGATCTGCCCGACGTCCTGCACGTGCATTTCAATGGCGCAGGCGGAAACATCGGTGCCGGCAAGTACAACGATGGCAACAAAGAAAACCGCATCACCCTTGCCCGACGCGTGGCAGCGGGCATGAAACAGGCGACAGAAACAGCGAACAAAGTACCGATTACAGCCAGTGATGTCGGTTGGTCAATTGCGCCCGTTGCATTACCGCCAGCTAAACACCTGAACCGAACGGACCTGGAAGCAAGGCTTTCCCAGTGGAAGCCAAACGACTACTGGGGAAGCGCGGATGAACTGGCATGGCTGAATCGTTGCGAAAGCGGGCACAAAATCGACCTCAGTTGTTTACAGTTGGGCGACATTCGCATCGTGCACATGCCAGGAGAACTGTTTGTTGAATACCAGCTGGCAGCGAAACAAATGCGTCCCGACCTTCACGTCGCAATGGCCGCCTATGGTGATTACGGCCCTGGCTACATTGGCACAGAAATCGGCTACAGCCAAGGCGGTTACGAAACGAGCCCTCGCGCTTCCAAAGTCGACAAGAGCTGTGAACAGGTACTAATGGATGGCATGCGAAACCTTCTGCTCAAGAAAGATATAAAATGAACCAAGGTGAACCCGGCAATCAATGCTGGCGACTGACACAACTTCCCAGCGTCGCTCGTTTCAATGCCTTCTTTTGTGTCTTCTTCGCGAATCTGATCCTGTGTGGGATCAACACTGCACAGGAGGATTTTTCTGGAGAGCTTCCACGCATTCCTGCCAGCAGCCCAGAAACTGCGTTGCAGAAGTTTAAGGTTGCCGATGGCTTTGAGATTCAGCCAGTGGCCAGTGAACCTCTGGTTGCCAGCCCTGTTGCTATCGAATGGGACGCAGAAGGACGCATGTATGTATGTGAAATGCGTGGCTATAGCGAAGATCGTGACGCAGGTCTGTCGCGGATCCGACGGCTGGAAGACACGGATCAAGATGGAGTTTTTGATACCAGCGTGATCTACGCTGATGGTCTTCTTTGGCCAACAGCACTCTTTCCCTACAAAGGCGGACTATTCGTTGGCGATGCCCCCAACCTCTACTATTTCCGCGATGACGATCAGGATGGAAAAGCTGAAACCAAAAAAGTCGTACTGACTGGATTCGGAACCTCCAACGTACAAGGCTTAATGAATTCCTTTCGCTGGGGCTTGGACAACCGCATCCACGTCGCCTGCAGTTCAGCCGCCGGTAAAATCGGCAAGCCCGGCAGCGATGCAAAACTTGAGGTGCGAGGACGCGACCTTGCCTTCAATCCAGATACTTTTGAGATAGAGGTCACCAGCGGAGGTGGGCAACACGGGATGGCGTTCGACGACTGGGGACGCAAATTCGTCTCCTCCAATAGCAACCACATTCAGCAGGTGATGTACGATGATCACTACCTGAAACGTAATCCCTATCTTAAAGCACCACCTGCACGAATCTCGATTGCTGCAGACGGGCCCCAGGCAGAAGTCTATCGGACCAGCCCCGTCGAGCCATGGCGGATCGTACGGACTCGCCTCAGAGTTGGTGGCAAAGTCCCTGGTCCGGTTGAGGGTGGCGGTCGCGCAGCCGGTTATTTCACGGGCGCAACCGGGATCACAATCTACCGGGGTGATGCGTGGCCTTCGGACTGGAAAGGGTTGGCGATCATTGGTGACGTGGGAAGCAATCTGGTTCACCGCAAGAGAATCGACACCAGCAATGCACAGTTTGTCGCTCACCGTATCGATCAAGATTCGGAGTTCGTCAACTCAAGCGACATCTGGTTCCGACCAGCCCAATTCGCCAATGCCCCGGATGGGACAATCTATATCATCGACGTATGCAGGGAGGTAATCGAACACCCGAAAAGCTTACCTCCGATGATCAAAAAACACCTGGATCTGACAGCTGGACGCGACCGAGGCCGAATTTACCGAATTGCACCGACCAACTATCAGTACCGGCCCACTCCCAATCTCCGCAATGCCAACACCAGCACGTTGGTTACTCTGCTTGATCACCCCAACGCATGGCACCGCGAAACTGCAGCGCGTCTGCTGTATGAACAACAAAACCCCAACACGACCCAGCAAATTACTGAACAGCTAACAACCAATCCGACCGCGTTGGGCCAACTGCACATGCTTTACGCCCTGGCTGGTCAAGGCGAATTATCTGCACAAGAAATCATCGCGGCCTTGCATCACCCGAACGCCCAGGTGAGACGCCATGCCCTGAAACTGTCAGAGAAACTTGCTGAGGGTAGCACAGCACTGCAACGACAGTTGTTGACATTAGCGAACGACCCATCCCTTGAAGTGCGGATCCAACTTGCATATTCTTCGGCCATTTTGCCAGCGAGCCTAAAAATCCCATTGCTTGATCAAGTGATCACAAGTGGACTCGGTGACCGTTGGCTTGAGACGGCCGTGTTGAGTTCGCTGAGTGAAGGTAGCGGACAACTCTTCGCGAAGCTCGTTCAGAACCCAACCTTCAAATCCGAAGCTGCTGCGAAATTCCTTGCTATTCTGGCAACCCAGATAGGACAACAAAATCGAGCGTCGGACATTGATCTAGCCATCCAGCAGATGGCCTCACTGCCGCTCTCCAATGCCTCATTTACACTGCCGGTAATCGGATCACTTACTGCAAATCGTTCACTCAAGGGCCACTATCTCCAGCAACTATCCCAGCAAGGACATCTGGCACAGCTGGATGAACTCAAAGTGCGACTGGTCCGCGCTGCAGGAGAAACTGCAGTGGACGAAACCCTGGCAGTGTCCGAACGAGTTGCGGCGATCAACTCCATGCGTTTCGGTACACTGGAGCCGGTTTCAAAGTCACTCGTCGGACTGATCAGCAATCGGCAACCACACCTTGTTTCCCAAGCGGCCATTGAAACTCTCGGATCATTCAACTCACCCATGACAGCGAAGCCTTTACTTGCTGCATGGGACCAACTGAGTCCGAAACTCCGCGCTACTGCAACCGAGGTACTCTTTGCGCGCAACGATCGTCTTACGCTACTCTTTGATTCCGTTGATGCCGATCAAATTTCACTTGCAGACATCGGAACACCACGGTTGCAAATCGCTGCGAAATCACGCGATCCAAAACTCAAATCACGTGCTGCGAAATACCTTGCCAACATGGGTTCGTCGGATCGGACAAAGATCTTGAACAAGTACCAAGCCGCCCTCACTTTGGACGCTGACACCGTAAAAGGCCGAAAGCTCTTCACTCAGCACTGTGCAGTCTGCCACAAGCTGAACGGAGTTGGTCATGAAATTGGCCCCAATCTGGCGAGCATCCGCAACCGTGGTGCCGAAACAGTTCTGGTCAATGTCATCGACCCGAATCGCGAGGTAAATCCACAATACCTCAACTACGTTCTATTGACGCAAGATGGTCGTGCGATGACTGGCATGGTCGCTGCTGAAACAGCCAGCAGCGTAACCCTGCGCCGCGCAGAGTCCGCCTCAGACACCGTGCTTCGCGTCGATATTGACGAACTGAAAAGTACGGGTTTGTCCATCATGCCGGAGGGGTTGGAAAAGTCCATCACCGTACAGGATATGGCTGACATCATTGCGTTCCTGATGCAACCTTAGTGGGGGCTGCCCCAAAACGACGCGACAAAACCTCGCAGACAAAAGATCTTACAATTTGCCCTGAACCCGGTATGACCGGTGACTTGCTCACAAGCAGGGAACGCCGAACTGGATCGCGGCTCACAAACGCGGACGTGGATCATCACCGGCGCACGAATCAAGAAGCCCTGAGTCCTTCTGCACGCCCACGCCATCAGACTTACGGATCACAAAAGGCGGCATAGAAATGATCACGGGATACGACGATCCACTTGCCCCGATGATCTTCTGAACCCCCGATGATCTTCTTCAACCCAACACTGAGGGATATTGCACCAGCACGCCGAGAGGAGCCGGGGTTTGCTGCCCCAATAGGGCCCGAAACCTGAATGGCAACTCACGAACCCGAAGTAGCAGGGTTTCCTGGTGCCGGACTACCGGGTGCCGCTGGAGCACCTGGTGCTGGGTTACCTGGTGCTGCGGGAGCGCCGGGTGCTGGGTTACCTGCTGCTGGGTTACCTGCTGCTGGATTACCTGCAGCTGGGTCATCAGCAAGCGGATCCTGAGCCCCATCCAAGACGTCGCCCTCCAGAGATGAGTCAGTTTTATCTTTAGGCTTTGCTGATTTCTTGTCGCCAGCATCGATTTTGGCCAGCTCAGCAAGCACAACAATCTGCTCATCGAGTCCTTCGAGGAATTTCTCACGATCATCGAGTGTTTCGCTGTTCAGAGCTGTGATAATTTCATCAAGTTTTACCACCCAATCTTCCACAACATCAGCCTTCGCTTCATCGACACAGAGCATCAAGCCCCCCTTCACCTTCGGAACACCTTTGCTCTTTGCGCCGGTGGCTCCAAGGTTGATCTGCTGCAGAACTTTATTCAAATAACGACGCGAGCCAATGACCTCAGCAGGCTGATCCTTGTACTCGGTGGTCTGTCCACCGAACATTCCGCCCATCCCGCCAAACATGTCATCGTCGTCCATTCCATCCCCGGGCGACTCATCATATCCGGCCCCTAGTTCCATACCTTCCATGCCGCCCATGCCGCCCATGGCTCCGTCTTCATCGCCCTCCATATCGGGTCCGCCCGAGCCAACACCAGAAGACTTCGCGGATTTGTCGACTTTTGGTTGCAAAACGTCAGCAGGCTTGATGGGCTGATTTTGTGTTGGCGGTGTTCTCTCAAGTGCATTCAGTCTTTCAACTTCCGACTGAAACGCGCCGTGTGCCAGACGAGCCCAGCCCTCCAAAACATCCTCTGGCTTTTGAACTTGGCCCTTGAGACTGCCACCCAACGCGCCAATTTTCGCAGCCGAGTAGAGAGCGATCAGTTCTTCGTTTTCAGGCGCGGTGCTGATTCCAATCAGCTTCACTCCCAGCTGCTTACCGTCATCCTCACTGGAACCAAGTTGCTGAAGAATATCGACTGCATATCGCTGCAGGTAAGCATGGACTTGATCAGTACGGTTGACAGGTGTCTTCGAGTCGAGCAGCTCTGTCATCATGCTCCTTAATTGGTCTTTCTGCGCGGCAGGAATTTGATTGAACCCCAGACCTACCTGCCTTTGCAGCCCCAGCAGCGCCGCAACACGAAGACCGTCCACGTTGTTCTCGTCTTTGTAGACATCGAGCAAAGTTGGCAATGCGGCAAGATATGGTCTGGGAGGAATTCGGCCTGACGCATCCGCAGGTGCGCTATCCATCCTGCCAAGAAGCAACACTGCATTGATTCTCGCAGTCGGATGATAATTGTCCGTTGCCAAAGCTTTCATTGGCGGCAAAAGCAGATCTGCTACCGCTTTACCCAAGAAGGGATTACTTCGTTGCGAGCGGGCCAACAGCACGTTGACGTCCTTCATTAACGGCGTGAGCTCTTTCAGTGAGTTCGCGCCCGTCATTTTGGCTGGCACATATCGTTGAAAATAAGCTCTGACCATGATGGGATCGCTGTTGCCACCGGCACAGTAGCTCTTGGCTGCCGCAATGACTCTCGGTTCCATCTTGCCATCGGCAAATGCCTGGTGCATCGGCACCGTCTTGTAGCCGCCGTTCGCTGCAGCTGCATTGTCCTGACCGGACACGCGCACTGCATAAATGCAAAGTGATACGACAACCACTAGCATCGCTAACATCAGACGTGAGCGAGATCTCCCGGTGTGCTCTTCAGCCGCCAAGGCAGTGACCTGGGAATTACCATCCTGACTCATGTGGAAATCGTTTCCAGAACGAGTATCACCTGGTTGAAAGCTCATATATTTTGCACCGTTGGATTGTTGGCCGACAGAACTGCGTCGGCAGGATGAGAAGCAG
>JAPOKD010000936.1 GCA_029977825.1 Planctomycetota bacterium
CGCAGTCACCTGTTCCTATCGGTGGCGGACTTCTGTTCATGCCAGTGGACGCTGTTGAACGCGTGGATATGTCGGTGGAAACACTGATGTCGATTTATGTTTCGATGGGCGTCACGGCACCGGGAATGATGGAAGATGCCAATATTGAACGAGCCAAAACAATTGCTGGTTCCGGGTCAGAATCAAAGCTGACGGATGACCCGGCTCCGAATTCCGAAGTGTAATACGTTAGCTAAGCCACAGGATCAGAGCTGCGCAGGAAAGAAGTTGCAGTTCGTGTGTGGTCGCGAACATCGGATTGCTGTCGCTCTTTTGGGGAAGCTTCAAAGAGTTGGGTGGCAGCCAGACGCCGTACCGCGTGGGTGGCAACCGCAGCGTGTCACGGCTGCCAGGCCGTCTCGGGCTAAAACTCGAGGGAGGTGGTACCGTCGTCTCTGCATGAACAGGCAGCCGTATTTTTCTCTTGTTTCGATAGGTCCGAAGGCACGACGCGGCTGCATCGCTGAGACCCCGTCTGTTTGAATACGATGGTGGGAATCGAGTTGAAGGACATGCGACTGCTATCACCACAGACGTTAAGATGGGGGCGTGGCGAGGATGCCCAATTGAATTGCTGGTTACTGGATTTCTCGGAACTACTGAAAACTGGTTTGTAAATGAGTCTGGAACGATTGCTTCACATTGGTTGCGTGCTTGTTCTATTGGGGGGCAGACCCGTTGTTGCCCAGCGATTAAGCGACCCACCGTCGAAATCTTTGCCAAATACGCAGTTGCTGACGGAGACGCGTCCGCTTGACGAAGTGATGGTAGCGGGGATTGATCGTTATGCACTCAAGGCTATCAGTCAGGCATCGCGACGGCGGCGCGCGATGGAGGTTTCGTCGGGGGATAGAACTGAAAGTATTGAAGCGAGTCGTGGCGTATTTTCCAGACTGATTGGTGTTGTGGATCAGCGCCTTGATGCAAACGGGATTCAATACGATGCCAGCACGGAACAGACTGCCAAGGTCGCTGAGACCGATGATGTTCAAATTTTCGCAGTGCGTTGGCGAGTCTTGGATGGGTTGGACGCGACAGGCTTGTTGATCCGCCCGCGGCGCGGCGAAGTTGTTGCACGGGTCGTTGCGATCCCTGATGCAGATTGGACGCCAGAAATGATTTCCGGATTGGGAGCACGCGGAGACGGAGAAGCGAATGCGATTGCGGGTGAAGAAAGATCAGGACCAGCGATCGGGAAAAGTTTTAGCGGTACGGATTATGCTCTTGATTTTGCACTGATGGGCTGTGAAGTGTTGGTTCCGACCTTGATCAGTCGCGGGGTTGCCTTCAGTCGCAACGAGGAGATCGGACGATCGACAAATCTCACACACCGGGAGTTCATTTATCGGCAGGCATTCGAGATGGGACGGCACGTTATTGGATACGAGGTGCAAAAAGTACTGGCAGCAATTGACCAGTTTGAATTGCGAAATGAGTCTAATGCTGTTCCATGTATCGTCGCCGGCGTCAGCGAAGGAGGCCTGTTGGCGCTGTATAGTGCCGCTCTGGATCCAAGGATCGATGCGGCGATCGTAAGCGGGTATTTTGATCAACGCAACAAAGTCTGGCAGGAACCGATCTACCGGAATGTTTGGCGTTTATTGAAACAACACGGCGACGCTGAGCTTGCCGCGATGATCGCGCCACGCAAGCTGTTCATTGAGGTTGCCCCAAAGATACCGGAGGCGAGGGAAGCGGTGCAGGCGGGCAGGAATGTTGCGGCACCGGGTGTGATTCAAACCCCTAATGCTGAGTCTGTGTTGACAGAGGTCAGTCGGGCACAATCTTTGCTTCAGGATGAAGATGCAAAAAAAACGATTCGCCTCGTCGGTACTGCGGATGTGACCACACCCGCTCTGCAGTCTGGCGTTGTCCAGGCTTGTGTTCAGGATATTTGTTCGACCAAACGCAGTTTGGCGGTGCAAAGGCATCAGCTTAAAGATCAACGGCACAACTTCTCTGCCACCGAGCGACAGCAGAAACAGGTTGAGCAGATGGTTGAGTTGACTCAGGAACTGTTGCGGAAATCACATCGAGTCCGTGATGCGAGGTTCGCCAATCTGGACCGTTCATCAGTCGAGGGTTTTGTTGAATCGGCAAACATGGAAAGGGAACGCGTTCATGATGAACTGTTCGGGAAATTGCCTGTTCCCACGATTGAGCCCAATCCACGTACTCGCCTGATTCTGGAAGATGAACAGATGCTCGGGTATGAAGTCTTGCTTGACGTTTATGAGGATGTTATTGCTGCAGGGATTTTGCTGCTGCCAAGAGAGCTTAAGATTGGTGAAAAACGTCCTGTGGTTGTTTGCCAGCATGGGTTGGAGGGTGTCCCGATGGATACGATCAGTGGCCCTGAGTCTCGAGGTTTCCGCGCTTATAAGTCGTTCGCGGCAGAACTTTGTCGACGTGGCTTTGTGGTTTATGC
>JAPOKD010000524.1 GCA_029977825.1 Planctomycetota bacterium
CGATGCAACGTCCCTATTTGCGAGCGATGACTCTGTCCCATCTCCTCAAACAGAGACTCCGATTGTTGTCCCCGAACACGTCCAGAAGATCCTTGCGACTCATTGCCTTGACTGCCACAGCGGCGACAGCGTCGAAGGAACTGTTGAGCTTGATGGGATTGAGAGGCTGGATGCAGGTGCCAAACTGGAGCTACTAAACAAAGCTCAAGACCAATTATTTTTTGGATTGATGCCGCCTAAAGACGCAAGTCAACCCAGCGCCGAAGATCGCAAGATTCTATCAGCCTGGATTCGCTCCACTTTGCGAAAACAGAATGCCTCGGAACTTGACAAGAAGCTTACCTATCCAGATTTCGGCAACTACGTCAATCATCAGAGACTGTTCAACAGCCAGAACCCTGATGCCGCTTACACACCGGCGAGACGTTGGCTCATAAGCCCTCGCATCTTCGAAGAAAGAGTTGTCAATGTATTTGGTCTTGAAGGTCGCGATCTTGCCAATGCGAGACAAAATGGTTTTTACGGTGTCACGAACCCGTTTGTACTGCCCGACCACTCAGGGGTACGTGATTACGACCTGGGCACGCTGGATGGTGGCACCTTGCTGGTGATGCTGGATAACGCCAAGTGGATCGCGGAAAAGCAGATGGTCGCGGCACGAATCAAGAAAGGTGAGATTGCACCCAAGGACTTCCCCAATCCAAAAGATCGTTGGTATCCCAAGGCCACACCGGCAACATTTGAAACCATCATTCTGAAGGACAGCCAACCTACGCTTGATGAGATTATCGCCGCCATCAACACCCAGTTTGAAAGAGTGTTGCAGCGACCGCCCAGTGCACCTGAACTTGAGAAGTACGTCGAATTAACGGAATCTTCCATCGAGCTGGCTGGAAACACCAACGGGTTGCGACAGATGCTTGTCAGTGTCCTGCTGGAGTCCGAGTTTCTTTATCGACTTGAATTCGGCGGTGGTAAAACGGATGAGCATGGGCGGCGCAAACTCACGCCACGTGAAGCAAGCTTCGCGATCTCATACGCGCTGGGTGATCGCGGACCTGACCAAACGCTTCAAGACGCCGCAATCGCGGGCAAGCTGCTGACAAAAAAGGATTACGAACGTGAAGTGACGCGTTTACTGAACGACGAGTCATATTATCGCGGAGCAATCGGCCATGCATGGGGCAGTCGTGACAAGATCCCGCCCCGCCTGACCTCACACCCCCGGATCATTCGATTCTTTCGCGAGTTCTTTGGTTACCCTGCGGCACTCAAGATTTTCAAAGACCTGAAACGCAGCGATGGTTTTTACATCAACCCCGGTCGCGGCAGCAACCAGACACCGGGGCATCTCGTGAACGAGGCAGATCGCGTCGTCGCTGCCATTGTCGAGTCCGATAAGGATGTCTTCAAAACACTTCTCACCACGAACGAATTCTTCCTCTATCACAACCGTGACAACGAGTCCGGAAAAAAGATGATTGATGATTGGCGTACCGCCTACGAGGTGCTGAAAGACACCAACTGGCGAGACGATCCTGACGGGGTGGTGAAGGAACACGAAGAACTGATTAAGACGCACATTGACCGTCGCGGGATCACTGGACGCAGCAAGGCACGGCACGACAATAGCCTTATCCGCCTGATGACACATTTCGAGCACACCTTTGGTAAAGGAAACCAACCTTTCACTACGTTCCCATGGGCTCATGGCAATCACTACTGGCATTCACCAATCTACAGCTTGCCACGTACGCCTGGTCGTGGGGGATATGGCAATCAGGATGATTTCGACTATCAACCTGTCCAGCCTTTTCCGATGTCTGGCAGAAAGGGCATTTTGACTCATCCAGCATGGCTGGTCGCGCATTCGGGGAATTTTCAAACCGACCCCATCCGCCGTGGTCGCTGGATTCGTGAAAAACTTTTGGCCGGACGTGTGCCTGATGTTCCCATCACCGTCGATGCGCAGGTCCCTGAGGACCCACACAAGACATTTCGGCAACGGGTCGAGGCAGTCACAGGACAAGCCGAATGCTGGAAGTGTCATCAACAGATGAACCCTCTAGGAATGCCATTTGAGGGTTTCGATGATTTCGGGCGGATTCGTGCAGTTGAAAGCCTTGAGCACCCAGAGAATCTCGTCGAGCGACGTAATGGCAACGAGGCAGACCTCTACAAGACGTTGCCTGTTGACACATCAGGCTTTCTCGACGGCACTTTTGATGAAAAACTTGATGGCGAAGTGAAAGACGCATCTGATTTAATTGATCGGCTGGCTCAATCCGACCGAGTCCGACAATCGATCATTCGCCACGCATTTCGGTTCTTCATTGGCCGAAACGAGATGCTTTCCGATTCAAAAACCTTGATTGATGCCGACAATGCATACGTCACCAGCGGCGGCAGCTTCGAAGCCGTGATCGTTTCGCTGCTGACGTCTGACTCATTTATCTATCGCAAAGACAGCGGGTCAATTGTTAGGCTACAATGACAAGTGACGATTCTGACGAAGCGCGAAGAACACGCCCCAATGCGGTTACCCCGTCCTGCACAACGAAAAACCAACATGAATAATCGCAGACAATTCCTGAAGCAATCGGTTCTTGGTGCTGGCGCTGTGAGCTTGATGCCGCCCCAGCTTTTTGCGAATTCTGCTACGGACAAACCGCCCACTCGATTCATTTTTCTCCACAAGGGGAATGGCCTGCTTCCGGACTCGTTGGCGTTACCTTCATTCGAAGAACAGCAACAGCAGAGCGAAAAGAAGAAGGAAGCTTTCACCGCTGACCTGGATGGTCAGGATTTGCCGGAGTGGATGAGCCCAATTTCGGGACACATGCAGAACATGACCATCCTGCAGGGACTCTCGGGAAAAATGTGCACGACGGGCCACCACACCTGGTGTTCTTCGTTGGGAGTCTTCAAAGCCAATGAGCGTTTGAGTTCCATCAAGTGGGCAACGGTAGACTTTGAACTGGCCAAGCTTTTCCCATCGCCTTTTGGACATATCGAGCTGGCTTGCTTTCCCACGGGTGGCGGCAATTCTCGTGGAAACATCAACGGCATTGAGAAAGGTTTTTCAGCGAGGGGCCCGCAGCAACCCAACTATGCATTCGGGTCGCCGAAGACCGCAATGAAAGAGCTTTACAAATCCGTATCCAACGACGCGTCGGCACAGACGCTGTATCAGCTGGAACGGAAGATGCTGGAATTTGTTGCCAACAACGAAGGGCAGCGAGCCCAAGGGCTGGTCGGTTCCGAGCGAGTCAAGGTCGCAAATTACGCCGATGCCTTGCAGGATATCCGCAAACGAAATGGCCGGGTGGAAGCGATGAGCGACCAAATCCGCGCCCACCTACCTAAACTTGACGCCAAGTATCTGGCGGACGATTTATCGACCGTGGATCGACAAGCCGGCCTCACCGAGATCCTGCTCTCAACGCTAATTTCGGGGATGACCAACGTGGTTGCATTCACGCTGGACGAACTCGGTACTCCATACACAGGACTCTCGGAAATCGAGGGCGAGAAAGTCAATCAGCACGACGTTGGCCACGGCAAAAGTGTCGGCCGGTTTGAAGCGACCGAGGTACGCAAGAAAATCCGCAACCAGCACATGACGCTGATTGACACCATTGTCACTCGCTTAAAAAATGTCCCTGAAGGCGATGGGACCATGTTCGACAACACGATGCTGTTCTACTTCCCCGACAACGGGGAAACACACCATAGCCACGGAACAGAATGGCCGTTTGTGGTGCTCGCTGGCGACAACACGCCTCTGGACATCACGCGACGCTACATCCGTCTACCCGGCTACGGAAAACAGGGTCACAAAACACTGGGTAACTGGTACACGACTCTGCTCAATGCGCACGGAAACTCGATCAACCACTACGGCAGCCCCGACGTCGGATTGAGCATCGAGCAAACCGGGCCGATTGAAACATTTCTTGCCTAGTCTAGGCAGGAATTGCCGCAACATCGGCGATTGCTAACGGGTGTTTGGCCGGAAAACAGACGGCACTTGTACACGAAACAGACAAAACAAAATTTCGTTAGTAGAACGGTCATCGTTTTCTCGACCACAACAACTTGGCCAACCTGACTCAGGCTGCAATCACAGGTCGACACGCAACCAGGTGGAAGTGTGTCGAAGCGAGCACGGCCAAATGCTCGCCAACACAGCCGAACTTTTTCACATCCACTACGCAGCCTAAACGTACGATGTGCACTGTATCATTTCTGATGAGAGAAACTTGCACATCATTCAGAATCCATCAACCTGAATCACCTCGCAAATTTCCGCCGACTCATTGCAGATTTCAAATTCAAGTCAAAGTCCGCATACATTGCACGCTGAGACAGTCTGTGTTTGCATGAATCAAGCCTTCTGCACGAAACAGCACCTGCCCAAGACTTGAATTCCCAAGACCTCAACTTCTGTTGCGTCCCTTGAATCCTACGTTCCCGCGGAATCCATCTGCCGTCGCCTTCAAGGCCTTTCGCCCGAACCTTCAGAACTTCCAATCGGCTGCAACCACAACTGTATGCCCTTGTACTGTGATTGTTTTGGTTTTAACGAGTCCTCTAGATAGTACATGCTATACAGCTCAATCGACGCAGTTGCATCCTCGGGCTGATAAGACTGACGGTATGCAACCCCATTACCAACCCC
>JAPOKD010000187.1 GCA_029977825.1 Planctomycetota bacterium
CGAAATGACGCGAACTGAGGGGCCACCAACGCAAAAGGCCCGACGAAAATCCGGGGATTTTCGGGGGCCTGCGGGGGAGTTCGCAGAATTGCAATCTGCGAGAGTGGGCGATGAGGGACTCGAACCCCCGACATTCTCGGTGTAAACGAGACGCTCTAGCCAACTGAGCTAATCGCCCCTGTGCGTTTTTCTCGAACGCGGTGCGTTTTTTTCAAACGCGTGGCCCGATGGTTGATCGGACCGTTTCGAAAGCCATGCGGCTCTCATGGTTCATGCGGTCAGGCCGACTTTCTCAGTTCGGCGGGGTGACCCGCAATGTCTTGTCTTTTCGGCAAGACAGCAATCTCAGGTTAGCAAAAGGTGCTATCGACTGAGCATTCGGGTTCGGCGGGCGCGGCGTTCGGCACGAAGGCGGGCGCGGCGGTTGGTTTCGCTCGGCTTTTCGTAGTATTCCCGGCGGCGCATCTCTTTTTTGATGCCACTACGCTCAACCAATTTGCGGAATCGACGAACAGCTTCTTGGATCGTTTCCCGATCGCGAACCACTAACTTGACCATTTTTGCTCCGAATACATTGCCAGATCATATCTCCCTTTGGAGGGATTTTCCTTTCAGGCAGGCCCTCTGCCGTGCCACCGGACGAGAAGTCTAACGATCAGCCCACCTCAGTGGCAATGGCGGGACCCCGTTTCAGCCGTATTTCCACGCGAAATTGCCAATCAATTTCGATTCATCACCCGTTCAAGACGGTTTCCCATGGCCGGATCTGGGTCGTTTGCCCATTTTGGCATGATCTGGTCGGATGCTGTACCACTGGCTTCAGCCAGCCGAAGGAACGAGACTTCCGATCCTGCGAGGGCAATTCACGCGTAAAACGACCACTTTGCACGTCGCCTCGATGGGTTTAGACCAAATCCTCGTCGAGCTCGTCTTCTAGCGTTACCCCCAATCCACGTAGCACCTCCTGCAGTTGGGTATCCAACGCATCCAATTGCTCCAGAACGTCGTCCTGACGCTGTTCCAGCTCGTTCAGAAGTTGTCCGGGTTCAAGATCCGCGACTTGCGACGTCTGTGTGGGCGACATGTTGACTTTGTGGGGTGGTCTGGGAATCCTTCGAGATCGAAGCGTTACGAGGTGGCGCTTCAACGCAGTCTGAACGCTCTCGGCTGGATTCATTGAATCGGTACGAAGCCAATCTTTCGCGAGCCAGCGTCCGGTCGCATCGGTCCGAGAAGTCAGGAAAGATGTACTGCTCGCGGCGACATGGCCGGTCAGCTGGTCCATGCGGCTCCGTGAAGCGACAAGTTTCGGCCGGTAGCATCGAGACGTGTGCCTAACTGACCAGCCTAAAACTGCATAATCGAGCCAACTCGACTCGTGAGCGCGGCCGCCCGGAAAATGCAGGTTGAACAGCCAGCCCGACCTTGCGGTTGGTGACCGCGCCGGAGCGATCACTCGTGTGGTCATGTTCAATGTCCGGGCTGTCAGAACGGCGCTGACTTGGCAGAAGATGACCCATGAATCTAGCAATGCTATCAAATGCTGGTGCGTCGCTTCGCTCTTGCTGTTTGCGTGTCAGATGGATAGTCTGCAGGTAGGTTCAGGGAAGGAACGCGTTTGTTGTCAGGGAGGGCAATTACGTGTTGAAACGAACGTCAATTCGGACGAAGCTTGCTATCACACTGACATTGCTGTCGGTCGTTTTCTGTCTGCTCGTTTCAGCGGTGGTGTTTGCGGTCGAGTCTTACAACAGTTTGGCTTTGCAACTGACGCAGCACTCTCGTGAAGTGCAGCGGGCGAGCGAGTTGCATATCACTGCTTACAAGTTGATCGGCAGTTTCGGGAGCAAGCTTGGAAGTGCCAAAAGTGCACATGAGCACGGCTTGTTGCCTTCTAAATTCAGTGAGCTGCCGTCTGGTTTGTTAATTGAGCTGGGTTGGGATTTCGAATTATGCGTTTCTACATTCGAGACTGACCTTGATACTTGTTGTGGCTTATCCAAATCGCAATCAACGACTTTGCTTATGCCTGAACTGGAACGGGTGGGGCGTTTGGCAGAGATCAAAAATCAATTTCACGCCTTCGAGCAACTGGAACCGTTTAGTAGTGAGGTCAACTACAGTTCTGGTTACAATCCGGAGAAGAAGGCTGAGATCGAGGAATCGCTTCGTGCGCTCTTGCGCAAGAGTGAAAAGTATGCCGAGGCAACGCATCAGGCGTTTACTGCTTACAGTGATCGACTGCAGGGGCAGGCCCGGTTTTGGCGTAATGTGGCTTGCGGATGTGCGGTCGCCATGGTCGCTCTGGTCGTGGCATGCTTCTGTCTCTTTACTTCCTACATCGCGAAACCTTTTCGCACCCTGATTGATGGCTCCCGGTTGGTTGCTGGGGGTGAGTTCGATCATCGAATTGATCTTGGCACAGAAGATGAATTGAATGAGTTGGCTCAAGCAATGAATCGCATGACAGATCGGTTTCAAAGAACACTGGGAAAACTGAATGCTACCTGCGAAGGTCTTGATCGTGAGGTCAAGGAAAGAACGCGTGAGTTGATCCAGAATGAACAGTTGGCGAGTGTAGGATTTCTTGCTGCTGGAGTGGCTCACGAAATCAACAATCCGCTGGCTACAATTGCCATGAGCTCTGAGGTGTTGCAGTCACGGCTATCCGATTTGGCAATGCTGCCTCCCGAGCAACGTGTCTTTGATGCCGAGCTGCAGCATGAGCTGCCCCGGAATCTGAGGCGTATTGAGGATGAAGCCTATCGCTGCAAGGGCATCACGGAAAAACTGCTTGACTTCAGTCGCCTGAGTGAAGTTCGGCGGGCTCCCACGAACATCGTCGATATCGTCAACGAGGTGGTAGACATGGTTGGGCAGTTGGGAGAATTTCGTTGCAAGAAAATTACCACGCATGCCAGGAATCCTGTCGTTGTTGAGGTCAATCCACAGGAAATCCGACAGGTGATTTTAAATCTGGTCACCAATGCACTGGAAAGCGTGGACGCTGATGGTGCCGTTGATATTCATGTGGGCACGCAGTCTGGTCAAGCGTCAGTGGTTGTCGAAGACACGGGCTGTGGCATGGATACCGAAACCCAGCAGCACCTGTTCGAGCCTTTTTTTACAAGGCGTCGCGATGGCAGCGGAACCGGGTTGGGTTTGAGTATCAGCTATCGAATTGTCTCGAAGCACGGGGGCACTCTCAACGCGAATAGCGAGGGCCCCGGTTGTGGCTCAACGATGGTATTGACGTTGCCGCGTGTGGCATCGGAAGAGAAAAATAAGACAGGAAGTCCAGTGGTACTTGGGTTGAAGAATGAGTCGTATCAAGCAGCAGGATGAACAACCATCGATGCGAATTCTATTCGCGGATGATGAAACAAATTTACAGGAATTGATGCGCATTGAATTGCCCAGAATGGGGTACGCAGTGACGGTTTGTCCTGATGGTTTGACTGCCGTGGCGGCGCTGGAAAAAGAACCTTACGACTGTGTATTTGTGGATCTTGACATGCCTGGTCTCAACGGACTGGAAGTGATCGCAAAAGCGAGGGAATTGCGACCGGAGATCGAAGCTGTGGTCATGACCGGTAAGCCCAGTCAGGAAACTGCAATCGAAGCTCTGCGGTATCAGGTTTTTGATTATCTGAAGAAGCCAGCCCGCTTGGCAAAAATTTCCGGCATGCTTGGTCGTGTCAACGAACGTCGACACGCTCGGCGACAACTTGCCGCTCTGGAACATCGCTTGCGTCGGGCAGAAGGTAACTCGAAATTGGTTGGAACCGGGCCAGCCATGGAGCGTGTGTTCAAGCTGATCTCAAAGGTCGCACCGACCGACAGTTCTGTTCTGATCCGTGGTGAAACCGGTTGCGGAAAAGAGTTGGTCGCTCGTGCCCTGCATGACAGCAGTTTGCGGGCAGAGCAGCCAATGGTGGCGGTGAACTGTGGTGCACTCCCCGAGAATCTGATCGAAAGTGAATTGTTTGGGCACTGTCGAGGCGCGTTTACAGGAGCAGATACCGCGCGAACAGGGCTTTTCGAAGTCGCTGATGGTGGCACCATTTTTCTCGATGAAATTGGTGAGTTGCCATTGTCGATGCAAGCCAAGTTGTTGCGAGTACTGGAAACAGGCGATATCAGACGCCTCGGTGACAACCAGACGGTGAATGTGAATGTTCGAGTGATTTGTGCAACCCACCGCGATCTTGAGCAGATGGTCGAAGAAGGGAGCTTTCGGGAGGATTTGATGTTCCGCATCAATACCTTCGAAATCCTTGTGCCAGCTCTTCGTGAACGAACTGAGGATATTCCCGTGTTGGCAAAGCACCTGTTGCGAAGGCATCGCAGTGATGGCAGTGATGATGCGTTGTTTACTGATCTGGCAATGCAGGAGCTTCAAAGCCATCAGTGGCCAGGGAACGTCAGGGAACTGGCCAATGTTATCGAGCATGCGGCCATTCTGTGCGAGTCGATGCCAATTGGGCACGAAGATCTGCCCAGTCAATTCGGCAAACGACAGTTGCGAAAGGAAATTCGAGATGCCAGCCCCATGACCCTGCGGGAATTGGAATCGCTCGCAATTGCAAAAGCGGTGGAACGGCACGAGGGAAATAAACCGGCAGCGGCGGCCGAGTTGGGTGTGAGTCTGAAAACACTCTACAACAAACTGAACGCCGCGGAAGAACGGCGGCAGGCTGGGTAGTTGCCGCTGTCTATCCAGTGTTCCGCTCACGTCCCGGGTGCGGCTGAACGGGTGTGGCTGAACGGGTGTGGCTGAACGGGTGTGGCTGGCAGAGTGCCCGCGCCAGCGGTCTTACTTCTGGTGTTTGTCAAACCAGCTCTGTACTTTCAGTCCGGCATGTTGCTGTTTCGGGATTGCAGAGGCGAGTTCACGCTTGATGCTCTTGTGCTCATCCGAGTTTGCGAGATTCTTCCATTCATGTGGATCACTGGCATGATCATAAAGTTCCTCTGAGCCGTCTTCGTATCGAATGTAACGCCATCGCTCAGTGCGGATCGCCGTGTTGCCTTCTCCGTAAGAAGAGATCACGGGCGCGCGTTTCTCGGTAGGGTCTGCAAGTTGCGGCTTGATGGATTTACCATCCAGATAGTCTGGTATCGGTAGGCCTGCAAAATCAACAAGTGTGGGGAAAACGTCGATCAGGCTGACTGGTTGCCTGCAGATGGAACCGGGTTTCACCCCTGACGCGCGAACCATGAACGGGATCCTTGTGGTCTGTTCCCAGATGGCGCCCTTACACCAGTGTTTTTTTTTCACCCAGATGCCAACCATGATCGCTCACAAGCATCACGATCGTCTCCCGGTTTCGCGGGTTCTTTTCGAGAGCATTGATAAACAGTCCAATCTGTCGGTCAACGAACGCAATCGACGCCTGATAGGCACGGATCGTCGTTTCCCATTCGTTGCTGGCCACCAGATAGTCGTGATCACTAAGGTCCTTTTGAATGTTTCCCTCGGGTGTCTTTCGAGAGTGCAATGCCTTGTGTGCGTGGCTTCGTGCCAGTCGTCTCGCGAATTCAGGCATGTCTGCCCAATCGTCGGTTGCTGGTTCCAGGGGCTTCTTGATCATTTCGAGCGGGAATTGATCGAAGTAGGCTGATGGGACTTGCAAGGGACGGTGAGGACGAAAGAAACCGACGGACATGAAGAGTGGCTGTTCAGATGCCTGTTTCCATTGTTCAATCGCCCACTGAGCCACTTTGTAGTCGCCCATTTGTTCGTCAGAAACATCCAAGGCGTAACCATCGTTGGGCGGCCTTAATGCGCCAAACTTGTCTTCACTTACTGGTGGCCGGGGATCGCCCGGACGCCGTAACAGAGAGTCGCCTAGATTCCCCGGGCCACCGTGGTGAACTTTTCCACCACTGGCGACTCGGTAGCCGTTGTTCAAAAAGAACTGTTGTATCGAGGGAGTCGTGATCTTTTTCTCCCCTTTGAATTTGGCGTTGAAGTAAGTACCTGTATGAAAGGGGTAAACCCCATGGTTCAAGCTTGTTCGCGATGGACGGCATTGTGGGGCGTTGCAGTAAGCTTGGGGAAACAGCATCCCGCTTTCAGCCAAGGCATCAATGTTGGGGGACTTTGCATCAGGGTGGCCTTCGAGGCATCCCAGCCAGTCATTCAGGTCGTCAACAATGATGAACACGATGTCGGGCTGTGCTTCAGTCGCTTGCAGATTTCTTTGACTGCTGGCAACGGAAATCAACACAACCAAACAGTAAAGTGTTGCTCTCATAAGGTTTTTTTGAGGGGGACGCTTAAGCATGGAAAACCTCTTTTTCCTCGTGTGCGTGGGGGCGACCATTCAGTTTGGTCATGCAGGGGATTAAGGTGTTGCCGCGTTGATGAACTCGACGCGAACAATGGGGTGGTTCCCTCTTATTTGTATGCCCGCGGCTTTACTCGAAGACTGTCGGTAGAATTTGGCTTGCGAAACGAACGTGAATTCTATTTGCCGATGATTTTAATCTTCCGAAGCCCGCGAGCAAATCGGGCCAACACGCTGCATGTTGCGCACTGCAGGCATGCTGATGTTTCATCGAACCAGGAGATGTTCAGGAGCGAATCGAATTGATTACTTCTCTGATTCGTGCGGGTTCGGTTGGCTTTGCAATGCAGTGGCTGAAACCCAAGGTTTTGTAGTGGTCAACCTCGGCGTCAGTCACGCTGGCAGTGACCGCAGCGATCGGGGTTTCCTGGGATCCACGTTGTTTTTCGATGCTGCGTATTTCCGCTGTGGCTTCAATTCCATCCATCACGGGCATATGGATGTCCATCAGGATAAGATCGAAGCTGTCTTGCTTGAATGCCTCAATCGCCTGTTTTCCGTCGTGGACCATGGACACTTCGGTATTCAGCTTTTTGAGGATATGCGACAGAACCAATCGATTGACTTCGCCATCTTCTACCGCAAGGATGCGAACCGGCGGAGTGTTGTTGTCAGGGGCTGTTGTTGGATCACCCCCGGCATCTGTTTTGTACGGTGCATTGTTGGTTGCATCTAGGGTCGGCAAAGTCAGCGCAATGTCGAATTGTGTGCCTCTGCCAATTTCACTTTCAACTTCGATGGTACCTTGCATCAGGTCCGTTAACGTCTTTGCAATTGTCAGACCGAGTCCGGTACCACCATATCGTCGTGTTGTTGTTGTATCGGCCTGGCTGAATGGTTCGAATACGCGACTGGTTTGTTCTTCTGTCATACCGATTCCACTGTCGGTGATGATGAAGTGAACGCGGGCTGCGTCATTTTCGGTCTGGTTTCCTGTCCCCGCGTAGCAACTGCTGCATTGAAACTTGCCAGTCACGCTGCCTTTTGAGGTGAACTTGATCGCATTGTCGAGAAGATTGTTCAGGATCTGAATGACTCGGATTGGATCGCCGTATCTCTCAGCCTTCATGTGTTCACATCCGGTGATCTTCAATGCTAGACCCTTTTTCGATGCATTTGCTGAATGAAGTCGCTGCAGTTCCTGCATCTGCTCCTTGACTCGGAAACCCGTTTTTGCAAGTTCGATGCGGCCGGCTTCCACCTTCGACAAGTCAAGGATGTCATTCAGAATTCGCAACAGCGATTCGCTTGACTGTTGGATAATCGACAGCATTTCCTGTTGCCTGTCAGTCAAGGGGGTTTCAGAAAGCATGTCGACCGTGCCCAGGATCCCATTCATGGGAGTCCTGATTTCGTGGCTCATGTTTGCCAGGAATTTTGTTTTGGCAGCGCTGGCCCGTTCCGCATTCTCCTTCGCTGTAACCAGTTGCCCTTCACTAAGTTTCTTCTCGGTGATGTCGCGTGTGATTGCGACCATTTCGGAGATAATGTTCGGGTTGTCTTCAAGACGGACCGGACCCGCGGTTTGTTCCATCCAACGCTGTTCGCCACAGGGAGAATTACACCGGAATTGCCATCGAAGTGTTTCCCCACGGAAGACCGCATTCATATTCCGTTCGTACTTCGGCCAATCTTTGGCGTCGACCATCATTGACAAGTGCATGCCGCGCACCTGGTCGACATCAGTTGCGCCAACCATGTTCAGGCCCGCCGGGTTCAGATCGATGAGTTCCCCTTGTCGATTGACAGTCTTGACGCATTCTGGTTCCGATTTCAGGATTGCTTTGAGGCGCGCAATCGATACGTCGCTGTTCGGATCTGGTTCCTGGGGTGGAGCGGAGGTCACTTTGTTTGCAGATGGACTAGTCATGGAGGTTGTTCGCACGGCAACTTGGTGCCGCGCCTTTTCAATCTGAGGAAATCGTCATCGAGCGTACGATGCAATTCGTGGGGCGATGAACTTTCGTATGTGTCACACGGGGCCCGCCTTGGAGGCTGTCCGTTGAATGGGGGTTATCATCAACGTTTCAAAGCTCCATCTGCATTGCCGGTGCAACTGAATGCGTTACCAGTCGAACCCCGAATCAAAAATTTATACGGAGACGGTGTTGCGATCAATTGATCAATTGACCGAAGGCCTCTATGGAGGGGTGTTGCCATGCCCTGTTGGGGATTCCGTCGCGAATTCTTTTGGCATTGCTACAGCTGCAAGAGGTTGCGTTTCACCCGCCATCTCAAAGGGTTTAGCTGCAAGCAGACGCGGGGAGGGAATTTTGAATTGAATCTGTGAAAGAAAAATTGCATCCAGGGCGTACTTGCTTGAAACCGTTACGGTTCGGGGGGATTTGGCAGATGGAGTCAGTGATGCTGAGGAACTTGGCTTCCGCAAC